>CALVRS010000055.1 GCA_944358725.1 uncultured Bacilli bacterium | reverse complement strand
GCAGGTGTAGTACAACGGTTAGTATATGGCCTTGCCAAGGCTAAGATGCCGGTTCGATTCCGGTCACTTGCTCCATTATGAAATTAGCCCTTGATTTTCAAGGGTTTTATTGTATTTTAATTTAATTAGGTACAAATTTATTAACTTATCTTATATATCATTATACAAAAAAAACCTAGACAATTAAGTCTAGGCTAGCAATTTTTATTGTGGAAAATAATTGAAAAGAAGGTCACATTTTGATATAATGGCATAGAGGTATACTTGATTTAGGTGTTTTTCAAATCTCTGTTCAATATAAATTTAAATTTATAAAGAATGGAGGTGATGTTCAATTACTAAAGAAGGAGAAAACAAATTTGGAGATTGTTCTTCCATTAGCGCTAATCCTGTTTACAGTGATTGCAATCAAGTCAAAAAATTAACTACAGAAAAACACCGAATCAGCAGTGAAACGGTGTTCTCTGTGAAAACAAGTAAAAGAAGTTGAACAGAGATTAACACTTAATGGCTAACAAGTATATCTCTTTTTTAATATATGTAAGAATAAACAAAAAATACATTTAAAAGCGTTATCTTACAATATCATTATAACATCTTAAAGCACATTATGCAATTAAATTGCGAATATTTTTGCGTTTGATGTAAAAAATATTATACATTTTTTATAATAAATGTCAATACCATCAAATATATTTGTGCGTCCCTATACGGCTTTCTCAGTTATTTTTTCAACAAAAAATATAATAAAGAAGATACTGGTAAAAACATATATTATGTACATTAGATTAATTTTATATATAAATTGTAGATAACTACAACACTCGTTCCATAGTAAAATCAAAAGCCTTTGAAATATAAGACTTTTCTTTTATTTTCAAAAACTTTATTATAAATTAAAAACACATCAAATTAATGTGCCTTTAAAACATTCAAATAACAAGCTAACTTCTCCATCATCGCTGAAGTAGGATTATATTCTTTCAAATCCAAAAGATTATCTAAAAGATTAACAGAAAAACCACTAACCATAATAACATCATTATCAAACTTAGTTACAGGAACACCTAAAGAATTTAAAGAAACATTCCAAAATATTACTTTAGGAAGCTTATAACCTTTATTCCTAAAAGCCTTTTTCCAGCCATCGAAATTAGTTCCACCCTCTGAGTAAACACCTTCATCAAATTCCATATCAGAAATAATTATCAAATGACTTGGTAAATCCTTTTGAGATAAATTATTTTCTAAAGCCGTATTCAAAATCAATTCAAATGCCTTATCAATATCTGTATTAGAAAATATGCTTTCTATATTCTCTACTTTCTCCTCGATAGTATTTCCCTTAATCTTACACAAATAAGGTGATTCAGAAAAAGTCATAAAATGATCCTTAAAAATACCATTATTCTTAGATGAAATATAAAGTGCAAGTCCAATAGCTGTACAATAAGGAATACCATCAAAAGACAACATAGAACCAGAAGTATCTGCCATCACCAAAACATTAGAAGTATTACCATTCAAAATATCTTTTTGATTTTTCCACATTAAATCATATAGTTCGCTGTCACCTTGATTATAAATAATTTTTCTAATAATCTCATAAGCAAATAAACCTTCAGTATTAATTTTATCATTACCATTCCTTAAATTTTTCTTATATAATCTATACTTATCTAACATCTTACTTTTAAAAACATTAGTATATTTAAGCATAGCCTTAGAAGGAACCTCAGAAAAATTAATCTTATCATAATATTTAAATGTCAAATTTTTCTCAATAATATTTAATCTTCCCCTCAAATCAGATAAAATCTTTCGGTATCTTTTCTCCGTAATATTTAATCCTTTAATAATCTTTTTAGATAAATAACTATTTTTATTATGCGTCCTATGGCTAGGAAGCCACTTAGCAAGCAAAGATGGATGAAGACTTACTAAATCCTCACTCAACTGCTTACCTATAAGTTCAATAACATTACCTTCAATTTTAGTATCAATACCAACTAAAACATAATCCCATCTGCCATATTCACTAATAAAAGGTAAAAGTCTTAAAGCCAAAGATGGATAACTATCACATAAATATTTAAAAATAATCTTAAATACTCGTCTTTCTCCCTTGCCATTTCTAATATCCAAAATATAAAGTGCATTAGCAAGTCCTAAATAAGTATCCTCAAGTAAGGCATTATTAAAAATTCTAATAATCTCCTCATTAGAAGTATATCTAGATACTTTAGTAAATAAATCTAAATTACTATCGTAACTTTCTCTATAATATTTAGAGCCTTTAGTATTATAAACTAAACTATTTTTCTTCATACCATCAAGTAACTCCATACCATACCTCCTAATTATATAACAAGCCACATAACTAATATTTACCAAATAATTCAAAAAAATTTTGCTGTAAGTGGCTTTACAAAAGAAATTATACACTTATTAAAATCAAAAAGGTCGCTCAAAAAGCGACAAAAAAAAAACACTATAAAATAGTGCCACAAAACAAATATAGATAATTATTTACCTCATTCAAATCATAAATGCAATTTTCTAAACACCAAGAAATAACTTTATCAAACTTGCTTTCACTTAAAAAATAACCCGCCGCATTTAATAACTTATTAAAATTAAGCTTATCTAAATTTAAAGCTAAACATAGTTTAATAACCGTGCCTTTCCTTGGGATGTAATCCCTGTTACATCTAATTTTAGAAAACAACTTCCTATCTATATCAGCCTTCTTATAAACCACTGAATCCTTTAAACCACTTTCATCAATAAATGAAAAAAGCAATTCATTAAAACTCAAAGATTTACTACAATTTAAATATTCACTAATACTCATAATATGACCCTCCTATAAAATAATTTTCTTACTATTTAATATCATTTTCCTTGGTCATAAAAGCCATAAATATTTAAATTGTAAACTAATTATATAATACTTTTCTTAAAAAAGCAACAAAAAAATCTAAAATAAAAGTGCAAATAATCTTAAAATTGTTTCGTTTGGCCATTGAATAAAATTAAAATATGCAATTAGAGGGCTTTAATAAAATAATTTCATTAAAACCCCCTTTATTATATTTTGCTGCAAAATCTAAGTTTAGACCGTTAGTTTTATATATCAATAATCCAAAAACATAAAACTAATTTTCTAAAAAATAACTTACATTAAAATTGCTATCCACTATAACTTTAACCTTTTTAACAATTAATTCAACATCTCCATCATCATCAGACGATTTAAACTCAATATCTATAACCTCTTCCCCACTTTTCTTAGGAATCATATTAACTTCGAAATTATATTTACCATCATCAAATCCTTTATCTATAAAAACAAGTCTCACAATATCCTCTTCTAAAACTGGCGACATAGATAAATTATTACTACTTACCTGAATATCAAAATGCTCATATTTATTTTCTATCTCATAATCAATATTATTTATATCAAATAAATCTGTAAGCCTTGAAATATCATAACTATAATTTGAATTATCCAAAAAATTTTTAATACTTAATTTATCACTACCATTTATTAAAACATAAAAATCAGCACTATCATAACACTTAAAATAATATTTATAAACCTCATCCTCATAAAACAAATTATTTTGAGTGCAATCATCATCATATATAAATTCAATATCCGGATTATGAATCTTATTATAATCTTCATAACTTTGATTATATAACTTATTTCTGTATAAAACTAAAATAATCAAAAGCAAAAAGGCAATTATAATAAAACCTATTATCTTTATATATTCATTTCTGCTTATTTTATTACCCTCAAGTAAAAATATATTATGAATTAAATCTCTCACATATCTAATATTTAAAACCAAATAAGCTAAAACAGCTCCAAATAAATTTAAAATCAAATCATCAACATCAAATCTACCAAAACCAGTTATCAACTGCACAGTCTCAATTCCTAAAATTATAATAACAAGCGTAATTATAAAATACCAAATTTTACCTTGCTTCTTAAAAAATAAAGGTAAAAATAAAGCCATCGGCATAAAAGCAAAAATATTTCCAAATAAATTTAAAAATATCTGCTTAGTAGAAATCAAACTATCAAAATCATTTATAAAACTAAAAATAGTATGAAAAGGAATTAAATTAACCCTGTCAGCCAAATTATCAAAATTAAAAAAATCAAATCCAGACCTAAGCCAAGACACATCAAATAAAGTTAAATATATAAGAAAAATCAAATATAAAATAAAAAATATATATAAATTAATCTTCATCGGTCTATTATTTTTCAAATATTTCGAAAGAAAATAACCTCCAAAATATAAAAATAAAGCGCCCATACATAAAATAAATAATCTAAAAATCTCTGAAGCCATAAAAAATAATCCAATACAAAAATAACCTAAAAACAAAAAACTTATAACATACATTAAAATACTTAAAACTAAATTTCTTTTCATAAATATTCACAAACTAAAATTACTATTACTTACAGCTATAACCTTGAAGCTCTAAAACCTCTTTAAGCTCTCCATAAGTGATTTTTTGATTCATTTTTATACCAATAAAATTATCCTTGTCATCCTTAGTTACCAGTCTAATACCACTATTTATAATATAAACATCCATATATGGTTTACTCTGCCTAACACTCTCAGCCATACTGTTTATATTGCTCCTATATTCATCAGGAAAAATCATATCAACCGTAAACTTCATATCAACTACCCTATCCTCATTAACCTTAATCTCCAAAGTTGAATTTTTCTTTATCTCATCAGAATCATCCGAAGAAGTACACACTAACTTTTGTGAATTCCCACAGCCTGTTAAGAAAAACACCATTAAAAGCAAAAATATTCTTCTCATAACTATTTAACCTCACTCATAATTTTATCTTCATCAACCGCACCAACTAAAGTCTTTATATCACTGCCATCTTTAAAAATTATAATAGTAGGTGTTGCTGAAACCTCATATTTAGAAACTGTATCCTCAGTACCTTCCTCATCAATATTAATAGTTGCCACCTTAACATCCTGATTGTTTTTAGCAATATCAATTAAAGTTGTAAGCATCGCCACACATGGTGGACAAGAATTAGAAGAAAAATCAAGAATAACCGTTTTATCAGAATTTAACACTTCCTCTTCAAAATTACTATCCGTAATCTTAACAATTCCAACACTACCAGCTTCTTTTATAACCGCTTTCTTGTTTACATTATAATAATAAACAGCGCCAATAATACCTAAAACTAAAACAAAAATAACAATCTCAATAACTAATTTTATCTTTTTATTCATAAATAATTCCTCCTATATAACTCCAAGTATTCCTTGAATAATATTCCATAAGCCAAATATAATAAGTAAACTACCAGAAAGCTTATTTATAATATTATAATGTTTTTTAATAAAATCAAAAGTTAATTTCATCTTTTCTAAAAATAAAGTTGTTATTATAAAAGGAATAGCTAAACCTAAAGAATACAAAAGTAAAAGTAAAGCTCCCTTAAATACACTCCCAGCCGTACTAGCTAAAATTAAAGCTGAAGATAAAAAAGCTCCTACACACGGTGTCCATGATAAAGAAAAAATAACTCCAAATAAAACTGCCGTAATAAAATTTAACTCACTTTTAAACTTACTCATACCACTAGTTTTATTCAAAAACTTTACAAATATTAAACCAACATAATTTAACCCAATTAAAATCAAAAATATACCAAAAATAATACTCATATAATCAGAATATTTATGAATAAATGTTCCAAAAGTAGAAGCAAAAACTCCAAGCAATATAAATATAATACTAAAACCTAAAACAAAACCTAAAGCATTAATAATTGCTTTTTTAAAACTGCTCTTTTCTCCAGCAAAATATGAAATATAAATAGGTATAACCGGCAAAACACAAGGCGAAATAAAAGAAATAACACCTTCGGCAAAAGTGATCAAATACTCCAAATTACCGCTCCTTTCAAACTATATAAAATTATAACACTTTATCGTATTTTTTAAAAGCAAAAAACATAGTCATTAAACTATGTTAACCAGTCCTTAATATCGCTCATATCCACTAAAGTATTTAATCTTCTAGCTCCTATAAAATTATAATTAGGATATTTCCTTTTTAAATCCTCTGTAGCGTGCTCTATATCAGAACCACCAGAAGTACAAAATAAAATAATTTTCTTATTAGATAAATCAACACTCTCTAAAAAAGTATTAATAACTCTAGGCGCAGCTTCCCACCAAATAGGAAAGCCCAGTAAAATAATGTCATAATTATCAATAGAAAAATTAATATCCTTTATACTAGGCCGGCAATCATCATCGCTCATCTCGGCTGAAGACCTACTTTGTTTGTCCGTCCAATCTAAATCAGCGCTCGTATACCTATCTAAAGGAGTTATCTCATATAAATCTGCACCTATAAAATCAGCTATATTTAAAGCCACTTTTTTAGTAACCCCACTAGCTGAAAAATAACTAACTAAAATCTTATTCATAAAATTACCCCCATTAAATTATACAAAAAAATATTCCAAAAAATAAAAACAAAATCAAAAATATAATACTAATCTTACTTACACTTAACTTTTTCAAATCATTTCTCTCTAAACTATCAACTGCTTTAACATACTTTAAACCAAATAAATTTTTATTACTTAAATCATAATCAGTATAAATACCAAAAGCTATTGGATTATCATATTCAGAATATTCAAACCTCTTAACTGAAGCAAGTGCAAAAAACATCATTAAATCTCCACTACAACCAGAAATATTTAAAATAGAAAGCCAAACTAAAACACCATTATTAAAATATATTCCAATAAAATAAGTAAAAACACCAATCAATATAAAAGGACAAAGTAAAGAAATTAAAATATTTCTCTTGCTAATATTTTCCTTGCACAAAGTACACATAATACCCTTTTCTAAATGAATACCAAAAGTAATATTTTTAAAATCAGCCCCATTTAAAACATAAGATAAAGCATGCAAACACTCATGTAAAAATAAATATGGTATAAGTAAAATAAAAACTAAATAAAAATCATCAATCAAAAACACATTATCAAAAAAACTAGTAACCATAACCATAAATAAAAAAAGAATAATAGATAATACTTGTAATAGTATGATCTTCATTTCAAATAAATAATATTTTTTCAAAAAATCACCTACCAAAAAGATTTAAAACAAAACATTTTAAATCTTATTCTTTAAAATTCTTATAAGCACTATGTAAATAATAATAAGGGATTACAAGTAATAAAATATTTATAGCAATCAAAATAATATTATTATCTAAATGCATAAACTGAAGTAACTGTGGAATAAATAAAATTACCCCTAAAATAATTGTAATAATAGATTTCTTCTTAGCTAAACAAAAACCAATGACACCAGCAAAAACCTGAAAACCTGCTGAACCATAAGCAATAAATAAACTTTTTAAAGCCTCACTTTCAGAAACCGTAATATCACTAGCTTCAGCCTCACCGGCTAAAAAATAAGTAAGTAAAATACTAGCTACTCCCATTAAAATTAAAATTACACTTGAAACTCTAAGCTCCCTTAGTTCCTTTCATAACAAAACCTCCTTACCTCAAAAATATTTTATCACATTTTTTTTAAAATTTCTAATAAACTTTCTATATCCCATAAAACCACCTATTTATAATTTTAAAAATCTAAAGCGATAACAATTTCACTTTAGAATTATCTTCTTTATAACTATTATTCAAAAGCTCATCTATCTCATCATAAGATAAATTCAAACCAAGCCTTTTATTAAACTCATCCATAAACCTAATAGCCCTCTTATAACCGCGCTCTGGCACTGTTTTTTTAGAATATAAAAGCCTCAAAGCCACAAAATTTAATATATCATCACGTAAATAATTATCAACATAATTATTTTTTAAAGCCTTTCCAAGTTCTTGAAAATCTAAACAATCCGCATAATTTTCACTAAAAACTTGAAATAAATCATTTAAAGTAATATCATCATTATCAATATATTTTAAAGTCTCATAATCACTATCAACCTTACCACTAATAGCATCCGCACTTATTATAAAATCTTTATGCTTCAAATAATATTTATCATTAGAATTTCTATTAATTTTAAAATAAACTTTTTTACTAACACCTATCTTTTTACCCTCTTCATAAATAGGATATTCCTTTTCTATTTTAGATCTATAATTACCTTTTAAAAACTTAATTTGATTATCAGTTAATCTAAAAAATAATTGATTAATATCCATCAAATCAGATAATTCTTTTTTAAAAGCAAAATCTTGAACTATCTTTCCATCATAAAAATCAAACTCTCTTTCCGGATACTTTATTTCATACCAAGTAAATAATCTATCGATCAAATCCTGCATCTCATCAAGACCAATAAATAAATCATATTCCTCATCTAAAAGCCGGTTAAACATAACCTTAAAATATGTATTTTCCTTTAAATCATACTTTTTTAAATCGTTATTATAAAAATTTTTTAACTTCTCTTTTGTCATAAAACCAACTCCTAAAAAAATTTTACCACAAAAAAAATGGTTTTTACACCATTTTTATTTAATTTCAATAGTTTTTGAAGGTTTTTCGATAGTTTCTTTTGGCATACATACTTTTAAAACACCATCTTTAAATTCAGCTGATACTTTGCTTTCATCTATATCGCCAACATAAAATTTTCTTTCCATAGAACCATAAAATCTTTCTTGACGAATATAATCTTTCTTTTCATCTTTATCCTCAGATGATTTTTCAGCCTTAATAGTTAAATAACCATCATTATAATCAACAGTAACATCATTTTTACTTAAGCCAGGCATATCAGCTTCAATAACATAATTTCCTTTATCTTCATAGATATCACACTTCATATCCATACTTGGAGTAAAAATGTCAAACATACTATCTAAATCAAATCTTCTTGGTAACATTCTCATATTCATTCCTTCTTTCTTTTACAATTATGTTATACCACTCTTTTTAGCACTTGTCAAGCATGAGTGCTAAAAAATGACAAAAATTTTAAAAAAAAGTAAAAACGATTAAATAACCATTTCTACTCTTTTAAACATTTTATCTTTTCCAAGTAAACGCATAATTTCATATAAATCAGGTGTATTAGATTTACTAGTTAAACAAACTCTAACAACCGTACTAAAATCCGCAATACTTCCTTTATAATTATCTGGATTTTCCTTATATTCTCTCATCTCACCTGCATACCCAAGCGATATAGCTGCTTTTTTCATATTATTAAACCAAGTATCTTTATCATCTGAAATATTATAATATTTATTCAAATAAACATCTAATATATGTTTTATCTCATCCATATCAGTAATCCTTTGCCACTCATACTTATCAGGTTTAAAAAGCTCATCATACATATACCAAATCTGATCTTTAACTTCTCCAAAATATCCAATATCCTTACGTGGTTTTTTCTGCTCTCTTTCAATATTAAATATTTTTATAGAATAATCTTTATATTTTTTCAAAAGTAATGCAAAATCATTATCATACATTTTAGCCCAATTTAAAGTCATATCATACACTTCAGAAGCTTTTAAAGTACTAATATAATTTTTAGAAATATTCATTAATTTATCATAATCAAATAAACTGCCACCTACTGGCATTTTCTTAAAATCTAAAACAAACTCTGAAACATCTTTATCTTTATTTTGACTCATCCACATTTCAAAATTAGAATTTGCTACAGTCTCTAGATAAAGCATAACAGCTTTATTTGGAATACCTTTTTCATGATAATAACTAATAGCTGCTTCCGGATCTTTTCTTTTACTAAGTTTCCTCTTAGTACCATTATCTTCAATCGTAATTGGTGATATATGCGCATATTTAGGAACCTTAAAACCTAAATATTCAAATAACTGTACATGTACTGGTATAGAAGAAAGCCACTCATCACCTCTAATAACATGTGTAGTTCTCATCAAATGATCATCAACTGCATGAGCAAAATGATATGTTGGAAGACCATCAGATTTAATAATAACAATATCTTGATCATTTTCAGGAAGCTCCATTTTACCTTTAATTTCATCTTTAAACTTAAATCTATGATTAAAATTACCCTTTGATTTTAAACGGATAATATACTTTTCGCCATTTTCTATTTTCTTCAAAGCATCATCAATAGATAAATTACGGCACCTTGCATAATAACCATAATAACCTATTCTCTCTTTATGTTTTTCCTGCCTTTCCCTATCCTCTTTTAAACTTTCAGGTGAACAAAAACAAGGATAAGCCTTATCTTCTATAATTAATTTTTTAGCAAAAGCTTTATAAATATCCTCTCTTTCACTTTGCGTATAAGGGCCATATTCACCCTTATCACCATCTACTGTAACACCTTCATCAAAAGTAATACCAAAATTAGCTAAATCAGTAATAATTTTAGAAACACCATCTTCAATACTTCTTTTTTGGTCAGTATCCTCTATCCTTAAAAAGAAAATACCATTACTTTGTTTAGCCATTTTCATAGAAATAAAAGCTGCATATAAAGCCCCTAAATGTACAAAACCAGTAGGACTAGGTGCATATCTCGTTACCATTGCCTTATCATCTAAATCTCTTTTTGGATATAACTTTTCATAATATTCAAAATCGTGCTTTGTTTTTAATAATTTATCTGCAAATTCTTTTCTATCCATAATATCCCTCTTTCTTTTAATATTATCTTATATTTAAAAGAAAAAAGCAAGAAAAAATCCTTATAATTAAAATAGAAAAACCACTTCATAAGTAGTTTCTCTACATTAGTGCTTCTATTTCTTTTCTAGATAAGCCAGTAGCATTCATTATAATATCTAAACTGACTTTTTGTTTCAATAATTTTTTAGCGACACTTAAATTATTCTTTCTTTGACCAATTTGTTCTCCACGTTTTTCGCCACGTTTTTCACCAGCAAGCTCTCCTTCAGTTTTAGCTTCGGAAATTAAGGTTTTAATTAACTTCTCATTTTCTTCTTCAGGTGTCATAAAAGCCGTAAACTTTTGGTTCTCATTTAATCTTTTGACCTCTTTTTCAAATAGTTCCATATATTCATCACCTTCACTCATTTTATTCAACTCTTCTATATTCGCATCTAAAGCAGCTATAAAAGTTAGTTCCTTGTCTCCATTGTACCATAGCTTTTTAATTTTATCTATATTAAATTCTATAATGATTAAATTATCAATATAAAGTGTATCATTATGTTCATTTTTTAATGTATACACTTCGACTTCTCTAACTTTCTTACCTAGTCCTTTAGTAAAATTTATTTGGATAAAAGTTTTCATTTTATCATAAGTTTCATTTACTTTAATCTCTTCTGAATATTTACTAAAGATATATCCGGCATTTCTTTTATGAAGTGATGGATAGTAACCATTATTTAGTTCGATATTTAAGATACCATCTTTAGTCTCAGCTAGAACATCGACAGTTTTACCTTTTATATTGATATTATTTTTAGGTATTTCCGAAGATAGTATTTTTAAATTTTCTAAATTAATTTCCTTAACATTTTTTAAACTTCTAGTAATAAGTTCCTTTAAAAGTTTTCTATTTTTCTTTGGTGTGAATATAGCTTTAAACATTTGGTCATTAGTCGCTTTAATAAAATTGGACATAATAACTCTCCTTTCGGAGAGCTAATATAAATGATTATTTTTACTTATTCAAATGACCAAAATGGCATTTTTGTTACTATTTTTTATCTAATTTAGATATTTTAATCTAGGTCAATTTACCTAAATTGGTTCTTTATTATCTTTCAATTTGCCAAATTGATACTTTTTTAATTTTTTACAAAAAAACTCAAAATTTTGAGTTTTATTCAGTAATAGCTGTTTCTTCTTCCTTGTTATCATCAGTATCATCAGTTGTAGGTGGAGCTACTGGTTCTTTATTACCATCTGGCAACACATCATCTAAAATATCTTCATCATCTTCTTTATCACCAGTTGTATCATTACTTGAAGAACTAGAATTACTATCTGATGCGTTTGAACTACTTGTAGAAGGTGTAGTTGTCGTACTACCGCCTGCTGTCACTGTAATAGAACTAACATCTTCCACATTAGCTCCCGACGGAACATTTTGGCTAAGAATATAACCATTTCCACCCTTAACGTTCACACTAATACCGTGCTGAGAACAATAAGATCTAACATAATCAACTGTTTTACCAACAAAACTTGGAAGCTGTACTAACGACCTCGAACCAGTTATATCTGCTCCAATTACCTCTTTCTCATATGGTGTATTTACATCAAAACTAAATGATTTAACAACCTTTGTTTTCTTTTTACCTAAATTTTCCTTCATCGCATCAGATACAACTTTTACACTATCATCATATAAAACAAAATTATAAAGTGATAAATTAGTTCCGCCGTAATCATAAATACGGGCATCATAACCATTCAACTTAAGCCTTTGAATACCAAGTACATCAGTCATATCATCCATGCCTGAACTCTTAGTAGCCACATCTTTAAAAACATTATATAAAGAAAGTATTTGATCAGTACTCATATTAGTTACCATATTATTACTAATAGTATCAAGTAACTTATAAACAGTATCTAAATTATCAATATCCTTAAACTTATTAAGTAAAGCTGTTACCACCTCTTGCTGATGCTCTCCTCTAATAAAATCATTACTTGTATAATTTGTCCATTTAGAAGAACATTGACTAGGATTAGGATGACGATTTCTAGCATACGCTAAAGCTTGTTCACCATTTAATGTTTGTAGTCCCTTCTCGATATATACGGTATTTGCTCCCCATTCACGCTTACTATTTTGTTCACATAAATTATATGGAACATCAATCTCTACGCCACCTAAAGCATCGACAAGTTCTACAACACCAGCAAAATTTATCTTAACATAATAATCAATATTAACATCCAAGAAATTCTCAATCGTATTCATCATACAAGTTTCGCCCTTCCAAGCTGCATGTGTAATCTTATTCTTTCTCTGACCAGAGAAACATGCAATTGGGACATAAGAATCTCTCGGAATACTCAAAATAGTTGTACTCAAAGTCTTTGGATTAAAAGTAATAAGCATAAGTGAATCTCCATTAAAAGATCCATTTTGAATACCTTCCGCATCAGAATCTACACCCATAAGTAAAATTGTGAAAGGTTCTGTAATTGGTTTTGTATTATTCTTATCCTCTTCTTCACTTTTTTCCTTAACTTTTTTCTGCTCAGTAAGTAAAACTTTTGTCTTATCCTTAATATCTGTATATCCTTCCATACTGCCAAACATTACAGAATAATTTGTTGGTAAAAATATATAATCAATCTTTGAAGCAAGTAAGGCATCAATCATAGCAATATAACTATCAAACTCCTCAGTTTCATTAGAAATCTTTTGTTTTTTCATTACCTCAAGAGGAATTTTATAGCCTTCATAACTAGTCTTATCATTTAAAATTCCAATTTTTGCCTCACTATCAATATCTTTAATACTAGAAGCCTTATTATCCTTTAAAGTAACTAAACTAGAAGAATAAGTCACATAACCTGAAGTATCACTAACCTTAGCTAAAGTATTATAAACCTTATCTACATTATATCCCGCAAATATAGAAACAGCTCCAATAATTAACATCAAAATAATCACAATTGTAAGCTTAATCTTCTTATATTTGTTTAAAAATCTAAGACTTAAAATAAATAAAATTAAACTCAAAACTCCAAGTCCAATTGAACCAAAAAGTCTTAAATTATCCTCAATATTATTTAACTTTGAAATAGAAAATATAAAATATCCTACTCCACCAAATAACACTAAAATACTAATAAATGTTATAAAAAACGCCAATTTATGCTTAGTAAGTTTCTTCATACTCTTCCTCCTCGCATACTATATAAGTATAACGTATATTTTGTCATTTAACAAGAGCTACATCAAATATTTTTCCCCATTTATCAAAAATTAAAAATACTCTTACATTAATTTACACCAATATTAAAACTGCTAAAATAAATATTCTTAGCAGTTTTAATAATAACTATTTTAAAACAATCTTCTTAAAAGTTTTCTTGCCTTTTTGAATAACTAAAGCCCCATCTTTAAAATCTTCTTTAAAAATCATTTTATTAACATCATTTTCCTTAATATTATTTACACTAATACCATTTTGTTCTATCATTCTGCGGCCCTCTGATTTAGAAGGAACAATTCCTGAACGCACTAATAAATCAGTAAGTAAAATACCATCTGAAAGTAAAGATGTATCCAAACCATATTCCTCAATATTTAAAGGTATTCCACCACTAGCTACCGTCTTGTATCTTTCAGAAGCTTCCTTAATAAACTGCTCGCCATGATACATCTTAATAATCTCACTCGCATAAACTCTGTGAGCCTCAATAATATCGCCAGCCATAATCTTATCAATTTCAGATAAACTTAAATCAGTCGTTAATTTAAAATAATCCGCAAGCACACTATCAGGAACACGCATAGCCTTTTCATACATAATATCTGCTGGCTCATCTATACCAATATAATTTCCTAAAGACTTACTCATCTTCTCCTTGCCATCTAAACCAACAAGAAGTGGTAAAGCAATTACATCCTGTGAATTTTCGCCATAATCCTTCTGAAGTTCACGACCAACTAATAAATTAAATATCTGATCCGTTCCCCCAACTTCAATATCCGCATTTAAAGCAACCGAATCATACCCCTGCATCAAAGGATATAAAAATTCATGAATACCAATAGGTGTATTACTCTTAAACCTCTTAGAAAAATCATCACGTTCCAAAATTCTAGCTACAGTATACTTGCCAGCCAAATTTAAAACATCCTTAAAATTCATCTTTGAAAGCCATTCACTATTGTAAACAATACGTGTTTTATCCTTATCTAAAATCTTTGTAACTTGCTTCAAATAAGTTTCACTATTTTTCCTAGTTTCTTCAAAGCTCAAAGCTGGTCTTGTCTTAGATTTACCACTAGGATCGCCTATCATAGCTGTAAAATCGCCAATAACAAATACAACCTCATGACCTAAATCTTGTAAATCTTTAAGCAATCTCAAAGCAACCGTATGACCCAAATGTAAATCAGGACGTGATGGATCAGCTCCTAACTTAACCACTAATTTTTTACCACTATTAAGTTTCTCTCTCAAAGAATCTTCATTAAAAATTTGAACAGCTTTACTTATAACTTTTTCAATTTTCTCTTGTTTAGTCATTCTATACCTCCTAAAAAAAAACGTCCATAATAAATATAAGGACGTTTTGAACGCGGTACCACCTTATTTCTTAATAGAAATTAAGCTCTTTATCGTGATAACGGTACTTAACCGCATAAGTTCATAATATTGTAATTCGTCTAATAAAATCTGTTTATTCACACCAACCATAAACTCTCTTAAAAAAATTATATTAAACTACTTGTATATTAATCTTTACTTATATTTAAATGGAGGGCCTAGTCGGATTTGAACCAACGATCAGGGAGTTGCAGTCCCACGCCTTACCACTTGGCTATAGACCCAATTGAAAAGGTTGAAATGTAAGAGAATTACTAGAAATTTTTAAAAATTTAAAAACTTCATCGGCTTCAACCACACCGAAGTACTTGTGCACCACCATAAAGATGGTATTTTATGCAACAGTACACGTTATAAAAACAGGCAAAGTAAAATTTTCTATAACGCGTACTAAGCAATATTATTTTATTATATTTAATAAAAATTGTCAATAATTGTCACTTTTTTATCACAAAAAATTTTACACTTCATTAAACAATACTCTAAATTAAAACAAAATATAACAATTTTTATAAAAAACTATAAGCACATTACTTATAATCTTTAAAAATAACTTACTTATCTCTAAGTTTAGCCCCAAACTTCTCCTTCACTTTATCTAAAATATTATTAAACGCCTCCATAGCCTCTTCATAACTAAGCGTCTTAACAGAAGATGCAAAAGTCAAAGAATAAGCTAAAGACTTAGAAGAAGCATCCACATGTTCACCTTTATAAACATCAAATAACTTAACATCAGTAAGTAAACGACCACCAGACTTCTTAATAACATCAGTCACTAAAGAAGAACTTATCTCATCATTAACCACCAAAGCCATATCTAAAACAATCTCTGGATACTTAAGAGCCTCTTTAAACTTAATAGGTTTTACCTTACCCATCAAAGCCTCAAGAGAAAGTTCAGCCACATAAATATCATCCTTAGTAAGCTTTGGATGTACCTTACCAATAACGCCGATTAACTTTCTATCAAGCAAAATAGAAGCACATACCCCAGGATGTAAATCATCAACCTCTATTTTTTCAAAAGTATATCTGTTTTTAAAACCTAAATAATCTAAAACATTTTGAACCATACCTTTAATCAAATAAAAGTCCGTTTTAACATTAACACCATGCCACTGATTAAATAAATATTCGCCACTCATAAGCATACAAATCTTACTTTCCTCTTTATAAGAAGCATCATACGTCTTCGCAATCTCATAAATATTAATATCATTAACCTTGTGAGCCTTATTATAATCATAAATTTTCAAAAGTGATGGAATAAGTGTCGTTCTAATAACAGACTTATCCACACTCATTGGCTTTGGTAAAACAACTTGTTTTTTATCCTCATATCTAAACATCGAAGCCATACTAGGTGATACTAAAGTATAACTCTTAACCTCATTCAACCCTAAACTTCTAAGTCTTTTAGATATAATTTTTCTATACTTAATATCTAAAGCATACTCGCCCTTTTTAATCAAAACATTAGGTAAAGTTGCCTTCAAATTGTGATATCCGTAAAGCCTAACAATCTCCTCTGCAATATCATTAACATAAGGATCAATATCGCCCCTTCTTGTTGGAATCGTTGCCGTAAATTCTCCATCTTTATATTCAAAAGGAAAACCTAACCTATCAAGTTCAACTTTAACATCAGCATCAGAAATTTCAATTCCAAGTAAAGTACTAACTTCACTAGCCCTAAAACAAACCTTCCTAACCTTCTTATCAATATTATCATAACAAACAGTTCCAGAAAGCACTTTAGCACCAGCATATTTTTCAAGTAAATGACAAGCTCTCTCAATAGCCTTAAGTGTATATTCATAACTAAGACCCTTGCCATAACGAATAGAAGCTTCACTACGTAAATTAAGCCTACTAGCAGTATTGCGAATACTGACACCATCAAAAATGGCACTCTCAATCAAAATATTTTGAGTCTTATCCGTAACTTCGGTTTCTTCGCCGCCCATAACACCCGCAATACAAACAGGCTTGTTACCATCAGTAATTAAAATATCTGCACTAGTTAAAACCCTATCTACACCATCTAAAGTCCTAATCACATCTCCATCTTTCGCACTTCTAACAACAATCTTATCGCCTAAAACATCCTTGTCAAAAAAATGAAGTGGTTGACCATATTCAAGCATAACATAATTAGAAATATCAACAACATTGTTAATAGATCTCATACCATAAGCTCTAAGTCTTCTTTGAATAAAATCTGGACTTTCGCCAACCTTAACCCCTGTAACCATCTTCGCTAAATAATATGGACACTTATCAGTTTCTACCTTTAAACTCAAATGATTTTTAACATCATCCGAAATTGGATGCGTCAAATCCAAAGGTAAACTAACCTTTCTGTTTAAAATAGCACCAATCTCATAAGCAAAACCAATATGATAATAACAATCATTATTACGGTGTTTGTGAACATCAAGCTCATATAAAGTATTTTCTAAATTCAAAGCTTTCATCGCATCTAAACCAACTTTTATCTTAGGATTAACCTCATAAATACCTCGGCTATAAGCCTCATCAGTTTTCTCCTCAAGTCCAAGTTCATATAATGCACAAAGCATACCATTAGACTCTATACCTCTAATCTTGCTTTTCTTAATTTCAAAATCATTAGGTAAAATAGCACCAGGTAAAGCTACAATAACCTTCAAACCACATCTCACATTAGGTGCTCCACAAACAATCTGTAAAATCTCATTACCAACATCAACCTTACAAACATGTAAATGGTCAGAATCAGGATGCATCTTACACTCTAAAACCTCGCCAATAATCAAATTATCAATATGATTCGTAATAACCTTTTCAATATTAATGCCCGCCTTTGTAATCTTACTAGCAAGCTCTTTTAAATCCAAATCAGAAATATCAATATAATCATTTACCCACTCTAAATCAATCATTAGTTAGCCTCCTTTCTGTCAAAAACACGATTTTCTCTCAAATCATTAGTATAAAAAACCCTTAAATCATCAATACCATATTTAATCATCGCAAGCCTTTCAGCTCCAAAACCAAATGCAAAACCAGTCCATTTTTTAGGATCATAACCACAATTTTCTAAAACCTTGGGATGAACCATACCCCCACCAGAAACTGTAATCCAACCTGTATTCTTACAAATATTGCAGCCCTTACCCTTGCAATGATGACAGCTTATATCCATCTCTACTGAAGGTTCAGTAAAAGGATAATAACTAGGTCTAAAACGAGTCTCACAATCATTACCAAATAAATGTTTTGCAATCACATCAAAAGTTCCCTTCAAATCAGATAAACTAATATTCTTATCCACAAGTAAACCCTCTATTTGCATAAACTGATGTGAATGCGTCGCATCATCATCATCACGCCTATAAGTCTTACCAGGACATATCATTCTAATTGGCTTCTCACCTTTACCAGCAAGCATACATCTAATCTGTACTGGCGAAGTCTGACTTCTCAAAAGAAGCTCATCACCTTTCACATAAAAAGTATCCTGTGCATCTCTAGCAGGATGTCCCTTTGGTAAATTAAGCATCTCAAAATTATACTTATCTTTCTCAATTTCCGGGCCATCGATAACATCATATCCCATAGACATAAGTAAATCCTCAATATCTTCTATA
Organism: uncultured Bacilli bacterium; assembly: GCA_944358725.1. Classification (GTDB taxonomy): domain Bacteria; phylum Bacillota_I; class Bacilli_A; order RF39; family UBA660; genus Coprosoma. The sequence continues at coordinate 10,271 of CALVRS010000055.1, read as the reverse complement.
AGCTTCTCCAAAATGCTAGGAGCCCCAACTAAAACCTCAGTTGCTGGAAGTGAAATGTCAATACTCTCATTTTTAAGTCTCTCGCTTAAAATTTTTTCTTCTATAACTTCTCTTTTTTCTTCGATTAAACTTGTAGCTTTATCCTTCAAAACATTAATTTTAGCGCCAAACTCTTTTTTATCAGCATTATCTAAATCCTTCATTTTAGCATATAAACCTGTAATTTTACCTTTTTTTCCTAAATACTCAGCCTTAATTACATTAAGATCATTTAAAGATAACTCTCCATCTAATACCTTTTTTAAATCTTCTAAAATATTTTCCATAAACTCCTCCTTCAAAAAAAAATCACATTCCCCTATAAGGACGTGATTTACGTGGTACCACCTTAATTTGTAAAATAAATATTACCTCAAAACTATAACGCGTTACCGATATGCCTTTGCGCATATAGCTCATAGGACGAATTCATAAAAGATTATTGCCATCTTCCACCAAATAAATAGCTCTCTATAAATAATTACTTCTATTACTACTTCCTAATCAAAGCTTTTCAAAATTCAATAACAATTATATCATAAATTTTTATTTTTTAAACAAAAAACTTAAGCCTTAGCTAAGTTTTTTTGAACTATTACTCAAAACATTCGCATTTTTATATTCTTGAACCGCCATCTTTAAAGATTCTAAAGTTCCAGGCTCAATCCTCTGGCCAACAGGTAAATAAAGATCAGAAGCAAAAATATTTTCTATACCAATTTGTGGAAAAGCCGAAAGCATCTTCTCTTGCATATTAAATACCATCGAACTACCACCATGTTTTCTATTTTCATAATTACTATTCATTTTACTAATTACTTCAGCTAATACCATTATTTAACCTCCGCTTCTGCCATAGCCTTTAAAACCATTTGGGCATCATTGTTAAAATAAGCATTATATAAAACATCTGCGCCAATAACCTTACTAATCAAATTCGTCATAATAATCTCATCTGTAAAAAAATTATTATCAACATCGCCAACCAAATTATTAGTAAGTATCTCCGTATAGCCTTCATTTAAAGCAAGTAAAGAATCACCCGCATCATTAAATCCATAATAATTATCTCGAGCCGTAATTACGCCAAGCAAACTATGCATAAGCCAGTGTCTTGCATCCGCTTCCGTAATAAGTCCATAATTAATAGCAATCTCATTGTTGTGTGGTATATACTTACATGGCATCTTAACTAAATACATGCTCTCCCTTTTTATCTTTAAAGTCTTAAGTCTCTCTTTCAAAGTCGTCAAATCAACATCTTTAAATATTTCATGAAAAATTGTAATAAGTTCTAAAAGATTATCTTTAACCTCATTCGTTAAATTCTCATTATTATCCAAAATGACTTTGACCTCTTCAATCATAACTTAATCACCTGGTATGTATTATATCACACCAATAAACAAAAGTATACATTTTTTCCACTTTTTTTTGACATTTATTATACACATTTTTTTAAACAAATATGCGAAAACCCTTATTTTATAATACTTTACACCTCTTTGTTGCCTAATTTTGTAAATTGTTATATAATGTGGAAAAGTGTGAAGTTTTCCACACAAACAACAAAATTATAAAGAAAGGAAAAACCATATGTACCGAAAAACCTATGCCCTAATCAACTGTAAAACTCTAAAAGAAAATATTCAAAACATCAAACAAAACTATCCTTATAAATATTATATAGGCGTTGTCAAAGCCAATGCCTATGGCCATGGAGATTATATCGTAAATACTTTAATCCAAGGTGGTATTAACTACCTTGCCGCCTCTTCCCTAGAAGAGTGTCTAAGTATTAGAAAACAAAATCAAAACATCAGTATACTTTGCCTAGAACCAATCAATCATGAATATCTAAACATCTGCGAAAAAGAAAACATTACCATTACTATACCAGACTATGAGTACTTTAAAAACCTAGATTTAAACTTAAACCTAAAAGCCCATATTAAAATAGATAGTGGTATGAATCGCCTAGGTTTTAAAGATAAAAATCAAATAAAACAGGTCTATGAGACACTTAAAAATAGCCATATTACCTTAGAAGGAATATATACCCATATAGGAACATCAGGACTTTGGGATAAATACTACGATAAATCCATTAAAACCTTTGAAAATCTAACTAGCCTAATTGATTTAAAAGAAATAAAAATAGTCCATATATCACGTTCACTAACCCTAGTAACCCATAAAATGCCAGATTATATAACAGGCATTAGACTAGGTATAATCATGTATGGCTACCCACAAAAATTTACTAAACCAACTGGCCTTAGACTAATAAAAAGAAATCTTTATCTAAAAAAACATCAAATAAGTGATATCACATATGAAAATAATTTAAACCTCAAAACCGCCTTTTCCCTTCACACCGAAGTAATGACCATAAAAGATGTCAAAAAAGGCGAATATGTAGGTTATGGTGCCAAATACATAGCAAAAGAAGATATCAAAATAGCCATACTACCAATCGGTTTTGCCGATGGCCTAACTAAAAATTATGAAAATAAAACAGTTACCATAAATAATAAAAATTACCAAATTATTGGCGAAATTGGCATGGATATGACTACAGTTAAAATAGATAGTAGCGTAAAACTCCATGACCATGTTATAATATTCTCTGACCCAAAAAAACAAGCTAAAGAATTAAATATCAGTGCCTATGAACTTTTCACAAGTATTACAAATAGAGTTCCTAGAGTATATGAAGAAGACGAAAAAATAACTGAAATAAAATATTAAAGGATTTGATATAATGGATTTTGAAATAATAATTATTGGAAGCGACGCCAATGCTTACTATATGGCAAGATGTGTCCATGAACTTTATCATAAAAAAGTCAAACTAATTGCTAGAAAACCAATGAGCTTTGTTAAACACTCAAAAATAATTGATGCTACATACGATGAAAGACTTTGGAACATAGATAAATTTTCAAAAGCAATGAATGAATACGTCAAAAATATTAATGCTAAAAAAATAATATGTATCTCCTCTAACGAAACATACGCTAAAGGTCTAGTTGCAAATAAAAATAAACTAGATAAAAGAATATTATTCAACTACGTAGATTTAAATTTTTTAGAAAGCCTCATGATGAAAGATAAATTCTATGAAACATATAAAGATTCTGGACTACTTCCAAAAACAATAATCTACGACTTTAAAGATGAACTAAAAATAGACTTTGACTTTCCCATCATTATAAAACCAAATGACGTCATTAGTTTCAATCATATAAACTTCGAAGGCAAAAAGAAAATATATAAACTAAATAATATGGACGAAGTAAATCAAACCATTAACTACTTTAAAAATAGTAGTTATAAAGGAAAACTCATCATTCAAGAATATATCCCCGGCGATGACAGTAGCTTATTCGATGGCGTTATCTATTCGAATACCAAAGGTAAATGTGAACTATTTGCTTTCGCTCAAATAGGCCTTCAAGAACATACCTCAAACATGGTCGGAAATGCCGCATGCCTAATCAATCACTTTAATACCAATGGTTTAGATGAAAACATAATCTTAAATTTTAAAAACTTCATGGAAAAAATAAAATTTAAAGGTATTGCCGAACTAGATATTAAATATGATTATCGCGATAAAAAATATAAAATATTAGAAATAAATGCTAGACAAGGAAGATGTAGCTATTATGTTACTGCAGCTGGCTTCAACATTGTAAAACTATTCGTCGATGACTTAATCTATCATAAAGAAAAAAAATTTCAAATTGCAAATAAAGAATTACTTTTAACCTATGTTCCTAAAAACATAATCAAAAAATATGTTGTCAACGAAAAGTTTAAAAAAGAAGCCTTAAAACTATATAAAGAAAAAAAAGTTGTCAACCCTTTGATCTATAAAAAAGATCTACCCCTTAAAAGAATAATTTTCTTACTCAAAAAACACTTTAAATACTATAAAGACTATAAAAATGGTTATTGGAAATACTAGAAAGGAAGTAAAATATGTGTGGATTTTGTGGATATATAAATAAAAAAGATAAAACTCATATAAAAAAAATGAACGATATGATAGCCCACCGCGGACCAGATGAAGAATCTTATTATACCGATGATCTTATCGCCATGGGCTTTAGAAGACTCAGTATCATCGACCTAAAAGGTGGCTCTCAGCCCATCAGTAATGAAGATGAAAGTATGTATATTACATTTAATGGAGAAATATATAACTTCAAAGAAATAAAAGAAGACCTAATAAAAAAAGGCCATACATTTAAAACAAATACCGATACAGAAGTAATTCTACACGGCTTTGAAGAATATCAAGAAAAAATATTAGATCATCTAAGAGGAATGTTTGCCTTCGTAATTTGGAATAAAAATACTAAAACCTTATTTGGAGCTAGAGATCACTTTGGACAAAAACCTTTTTATTACTGCACCATGCAAAAAACTTTTATGTATGGCTCAGAAATCAAAAGTTTCCTAAAACACCCAGACTTTATAAAAGAAGTTAATAAAGACGCTCTAAAGCCATTTTTAACCTTTCAAACATCAGTTTTAGATGAAACATTTTTCAAAAATGTCTATAAATTAAAACCAGGACATTATTTTATCTATGATGCAGACACTCAAAAAATGGATATTGAAAAATACTATGAAATAAACTTTAATCCTACTAAACAAGATTTTGATAAACTAGTAAATGAAATAGATCAAACCATCACTAAATCTATAGACTACCACATCATAAGTGATGTCCCAGTAGGTTCATATCTATCAGGTGGTATAGACTCATCATATGTCGTAAGCTACTTAAAACCAGATAAAACATTTTCTGTTGGTTTTGACTATAAAGACTTTAACGAAGTTCCTATGGCCAAAGAACTATCAGATATCTTGCATATCCAAAATAAAAATGAATTAATTAATGCCGACCACTTCTTTGAAAGCATAAGTAAAGTTCAGTTCTATGCCGATGAACCAACAGCCAACCTATCTGCTGTTCCTCTATACTTCCTATCAAAACTTGCCTCAAAAGATGTCAAAGTCGTCCTATCAGGTGAAGGGGCAGATGAATTATTTGGCGGTTACACAGGATATGACGAAGATATCAAACTAAAAAAATATCGTAAACTACCATTCTTTTTAAGAAAATTTATTAAACTATTAGTCTCTCCACTACCACAGTTCCATGGTAAAAACTTTCTAACCAAAGGTGGCAGTAAAATAGAAGACTACTTTGTCGGTGAAGCTTTCGTCTTCGATAATAAAGACGCCAATAAAATTTTAAATGATAACTATAAAAGCGATTTAAAATTTCAAGATATTACCAAACCATATTTTGATAAAGTTAAAAACTGTGATGATTTAACTAAAATGCAATATTTAGACATGCACTTTTGGTTACCAAATGACATCTTACTTAAAGCCGATAAAATGAGTATGGCAAACTCTCTAGAACTTAGAGTACCAATCCTAGACAAAGAAGTCTTTGCCCTAGCCTCTACCATTCCAACTGAATATAAACTATCTCATGGAACAACCAAATACATCCTAAGAAAAGCCGCTTCTAAAAGAATACCTGAAGCTTGGTACAAAAGAAGAAAAAAAGGTTTCCCTGTTCCTATTATTAAATGGTTTAGAGAAGAAAAATACTATAACCTAGTCAAAGAAATATTTGAAAAAGATTTTACTAAAGATTTCTTTAATCAAAAAAAACTTTTAAAAATGCTCGAAGACCATTATAAAGGCAAAAAAAATTACTGCCGTAAAATATGGACTGTCTATGTATTTTTAGTTTGGTATCAAACATTCTTTGTAAACGAAAAAGAAAACACTACTCTTCCGTGCTAGTGTTTTCTTTCTTAATATCAGATACAATTTTTGAAGTAAGTTCCATAGTTAATGGATCTTCTTTCGCACCTTTCATGACTAAATCAGCAATTTCTTTCAAATCTTCATCATCACCAGCAATATCATCCAACATTTTTTTGTCGACGATATGCATCATTAAAATGATTTTTTCAGCCTTTGAAAGCTCTTCGTTATTTAAAAATTTCTCAAGTGGGACAGCAGTATTAATATAAATGATTTTCTTATTCTCATCATCAGAACGAAACTCATTTATAAAGTCATTACCAAATTTCCCAGTATCATCAAAATTGACTTGTACGAAATAATCTGCTTTCTTCTTCATAAAATTTTCCTCCTTTCTAAGAGAACTATCTCTATATATTAACATACGACATAAAAAACATATTTCCTTTTTTTATTTGACATTTTTTTTATTTTCTCATAAAATGATAACAAAGGATAGATATCAAAGGAGGTTAAGCATCTTTCTTAGCGCCAGAGCCATCAAGGCTGACGAGGTTGATAGTTATCGAAAATTCGGCGGATGCTATCACGGTGAGAATCGTTAAAAATATGACAAAACATAAAATCAACATTATGTACAAAACATATTTTCAAAATCAAAAAATGTAAAGGAGTTTTTTTATGTGTGGTATTGTTGGCACAGTAAGTGACAAAAACAATATAATACCAATACTTTTAGATGGCTTAAAGACCTTAGAATACCGTGGATATGACTCAGCTGGCCTAAGCTATTTAAAAGATGGTAATTTAATTATAAACAAAGTAGAAGGTAGAGTCAAAGCCCTTGAACAAAAAATTGAAAAAAATAGTATTTCTCATATAGGAATTGCTCACACAAGATGGGCTACTCATGGAAAAGTTAATGAAATAAACGCTCACCCCCATCAAGTAGGAAAAATTACCATAGTACATAATGGCATCATAGAAAATTATAACAAATTAAAACATAAATTAAAAGACAAAGGTTATAATTTTAAATCAGAATCTGATACAGAAATTGCCGCTGGACTATTAGATTACTATTTTAAAAAATATGAAAACATAGATAAAACCATTCAAAAATTTATGAAAAAAGTAGATGGAAGCTACGCCATATGCATGCTTTTAGAAAATGATCCAAATACAATTTATGTTATCAAAAAAGATAGTCCATTAATAATTGGCCAAGGAAAAAATGAAAATTATATTGCTAGTGACGTTCCTGCTATATTAAAATATACCAAAAACTATTATATTTTGGAAGACTATGAATATGGAAAAATAACTAAAAATAATATAAAAATATATGATAAAGAAGGAAATATCTTAAAAAAACAATTAAAAGAATATAAAGGTAGTAGTGCTACATCTGATAAAGGTACCTATGAACACTATATGCTCAAAGAAATTTTTGAACAAAACACAACCATTAGAAAAACAGTAAACCCTTATATAAACAGTATAAATGACCTTTTAACACTACCTGATTTAACCAAATATGAAAGAATTGATATCATAGCCTGTGGTACTGCTATGCATGCTGGACTAATAGCTAAATATTTATTTGAACAGTATTCAAATACTAAATGTGAAGTCTTCTTAGCAAGTGAATATAGATATCAAAATAATTTTTTAAATAATAAAGTTCTATCAATTTTTATATCACAATCAGGTGAAACTGCTGACACTCTAGCAGCTTTAAAAAAAGTAAAAGAAAAAAATTATGATACTTTAGGTATTGTCAATGTTAAAGAAAGCTCAATTGCCAGAACATTAGATAAAGTATTATATACCGAAGCTGGCACAGAAATAGCAGTTGCGTCAACTAAAGCTTATACAGCACAAATTGCTCTTCTTTCTGTCTTAGCTTTAAGCACAGCTTATAGGAAAAAACAAATTAAAGAAGAAAAAGTAAATAAAATACTAGAAGAATTTAGAAGTATAAATCAAACAATAATTCCCGTTTTAGAAAATATTAAAACATATGAAAATATTGCTAAAGAAATATATCAAAAAAACGACATTTTCTATATTGGAAGAGGCTTAGACTATGCTCTTGCAATGGAAGGTTCACTCAAATTAAAAGAAATCTCATATATTCATAGTGAAGCCTATGCTGCTGGGGAACTAAAACATGGCACTATATCTTTAATCACTAAAGATACCCCAGTTTTCGCATCAGCTACCAATAAAATAATAAATTCTAAGACAATAAGCAACTTAAAAGAAGTTATATCAAGAGGTGCAAAATGTTATCTAATAACAGATAAAGATATTGAAGATGAAAACTTTAAACAAATCATTAAAATTAAAAAAGTAAGTATGTTTTTAAAACCAATACTAACTATTATTCCCTATCAACTAATAGCCTATTACACTGCCAAACTAAAAGGCTGTGATATCGATAAACCAAGAAACTTAGCTAAATCAGTTACTGTAGAATAAAACCTGAGAAATAAACCTCAGGTTTTTATTTACTTAAAATTTTTTGAAAACTTTTTTCGTAATTTAAAGAAACACTTTTTAAAGCAAACACTTTAATACGTAAATCGATATATTTTATAATATAACTTTTTAATTCACTAGGACAAAAATAAGGTAAACTAGTTTTTATTTTTAAAACATTTTCCTTCAAAAACTCATCACTAAAATCTAGTAATTGTAAAATGTAATTTTTAATTTTCTTTTTTTCTTCGAGTTTAAGATTGTGTATTAAAAATAAAATTTTAATACTATACTCTTTTAACTTCATAATTTCATTAATCCTCATACCATTAGTTACAATTCTTCTATTAGGTTTACGCACCAAAACTTTTCTAGGCACTTCTACTCTCTTTTCCATTTTCTCTTCACAAACTTTTCTTAAATACGTTTCCATTACCTTTAAACTTTCATTATATTTTTCATAAGACATTATAAATCACCTTAAATACATTATATAACATTTGCACATGCATTTAAACCTCTTGTTTCAAATTTTTAATATAAATATCTGCCTTATCTTCAATTATTTTATCGATAACTAAAGTTTCAATCTTATCTTTAATAACCTTAGCTATCTTTCTCGCACCATATTCTTCACAATTACATAAACTTAAAATCTCCTTCTCAACTTCCTTAGAGATTCTAATCTTAATTTTATTCTTATACTTATCTTTAAACTCTTTCAATTGCATCCTAATAATTTTTAAAATATTTTCTTCATTTAAACTATTAAAACAAATAACTTTATCAACCCTATTCATAAAAGGTACCGAAAAATTTTCATTAAGTCTAGATAACTTATTATTTTTGTTATTAAAGCCTACATTAATCTCATGAAAACCAACATTAGATGTCATAATAATTACAACATTATCAAACCTAATAACCTTACCTTTACTATTTTTTACTTTACCCTCATCTAAAATTTGCAAAAATAAATTAATAATATTTGTATGTGCCTTCTCAATCTCATCTAAAATCAAAACTGAATATGGTTTATTTCTAATCTCTTCAAGTACATTTGAATTATCATCATAACCAACATAACCTGGAGGAGAACCAATAATTTTACTAATACTGTGAGTTTCTTTATACTCACTCATATCAAGTTTAATAATATTATTCGCACCTACTAAATTTTCTGCAAAAACGCGCGCTAAAGCTGTTTTACCAACTCCAGATGGCCCACAAAATAAAAATGAATAACATTTGTCATTAAAACCTAACTTTATTTTTTTAGCCACCTTAGAAACTTCTTTTATAGCTACATCTTGTCCAATAATTTTTTTATTAAGTATCATCTCCGCATGCTTAATAACCTTATCCTTTTCATTTAAAATTTCATAAATAGGTACTCCAGTTTTCATATTTATAACCTCTGCCACATCAAGTTTAGTAACTACTTGACTATTTTTCTTATATAAAGAAAGTTCTAAATTATTAATCTTATTCATCAAAGAAAACTCTTCTCTTTTATATTCACTAGCCTTTGAAAAATCATTATTTAAAATAGCCTCTTTTTTTAACTTAATAATCTCTTTTAATTTTTTATTATAAAAACTATATTCTTTTAAATTTTTACTTTCCTTCAAACTAACCTTTGCTGATACTTCATCAAGCACATCAATAGACCTATCAGGTTCATTACGATTATATATATATTTACTTGATAAATTAATAATTAAATCAATAATTTCCTCTGAAATAATAACCCTATGATAACTTTCATAAATTTCCTTCAAATTCATAAGAATATTCTTAACCGTATCTTTATCTGGTGCTTTAATAACCACCGTCTGAAAACGTCTTTCAAGCGCACTATCTTTTTCAATATACTTCTTATACTCATCGGTCGTTGTGGCCCCAATACATCTTATTTTACCCCTAGCCAATGCTGGTTTAAAAAT
>CALVRS010000054.1 GCA_944358725.1 uncultured Bacilli bacterium | reverse complement strand
ATGTTATTTTTGATATAATTGTGGAGATTTTTTATTATTTTAGTTTTATAAATTGACAAATGATATTTTTATCTATATAATTTATAAAGCAATGTGAATTTAAATTTAGGAGGTGCTAAAAAATGTCTAAAAGAACATTTCAACCAAATACTCGTAAGAGAAGTAAAAAAATGGGATTTTTTGCGCGAATGAAAGCTGGAATTGTAAGTAGAAGAAGAAATAAAGGCCGCAAGGTATTATCTCATTAATTTGCCACTGCTGCTAGGCGGTGGCTTTATTAGTAGTTTAATATATAAGGATATAGTTAAAGATGAAAAAAATTAATATTGTTAAAGATAATCGTGATTTTAATAGAATTATTAAGAATAATCGGCCATTTAAATATAAGGATTATATTATATATATAGATAAGAAGGAACCTTCTATTTATAGATTTGGTTTTTCTGTTGGTAAAAAAATTGGCAATGCGGTTTTAAGAAATCGAATTAAAAGGCAAATAAAGGAAATTGTTTCTCAAAATAACTATAAAAATGATTTTGATTGTATTATAATAGTTGGTAAGGGCATTTTAAATCATAATTTTAAAGAGATGAGTGATAATTTAAATTTTGCTTTAGAAAAATTAAATTTAGTAAAGGAGCACTGATATGCGAAAGAAGATAGGTCTATTTTTAATTATAGGAATTATGACTTTGTCTTTATCTGGTTGTACAACTTATGTTAAAGATAAGGAAGGTAATCCGGTTAAGGAGACAACAACGGGACAGACACTTGCGGAGAATATATTATGTAAGCCAACTAACAAAGATGTTTTAAAAACTTATAAGAAAAATAAGGTTGATATTAAAGATTTACCAGAGTGTTCAGATTTTACACCAGCTTCTGGAAAATATGGTGGACTTTGGGAAACTATTTTTATAAAACCTTTAAGTTGGTTTATTATAAAGATAGGGGAGATTTTAGGTAATTATGGTGTGGCTATTATAGCAGTTACTTTAATTATTCGTTTGATTATTTTTCCTATTAGTAAGAAATCAGCTTTACAATCTGAAAATATGAAGTTTGCTCAAAAAGATTTAGAGAAACTTGAAAGAAAATACCGTGGTCGTGATAGTCAAGAGGATCAAATGATGAAGGCTCAAGAGATGATGGGTATTTATAAAAAATATGAGATTAATCCTATGGCTGGTTGTTTATTTGCTTTTATTCAGATGCCACTTTTCTTTGCATTTTTAGAGAGTTTAAATAGATTACCAATTGTCTTTGAAGGAAAGTTTTTAGGATTTAATTTAGGTATGAGTCCTTTTGTAAGATTATTTGGCGGAAGTTTTGATTTTTCAGTTTTTGCAGATAGCTTTACTAATGGTGGTTGGATATATTTATTACTTCCAATTTTAGTAGGTTTGACAACGTTCTTCTCATTTAGATTAAATTCTGGTGTTAGTGGTGGTAGTGAAGAACAACAACACCAAATGAAGACTATGATGAATGTAATGCTTGTATTTATTATAATTACGTCGTTTACGATGCCAACAAGTATTATTATATATTGGATAACTGGTAGTTTATTTACCATTGTTCAAGCTGAAGTGATTAGGAGGATGAAGGAAAATGCTAGAGGTAGTAAGAAAAGAATCAAAGAACCAAGAAGAAGCGCTAACTAAGTGTTTGGAAGAGATGAATGTTAATTTAAATGAAGTTTATTCTTATATTGAAGAAGGGGAACCTGGACTTTTTGGAAAAAGAAAGTATACAGCTTATGTTGTGACTAAGTATGATGTTAAAAATTATATTAAAGATTTTTTAAGTGAACTCGCAAAGAATATGAATACTTCTTTTAATGTTGAAGTTACTGAGAAAGATGGGGTTATTTCAGTTGTTATTGTTTCTGATGATAGTGCTATTTTGATTGGTAAAGAAGGTAAAAATTTAAATGCTATTCAAACGATTTTAAGACAATCGCTTAGAAAATATGGTAATTTTGATATTAAGGTTAATTTAGATATTTCTGGTTATAAAGCTAAAAGACAAAAAAATATTGAAAGAGAAGTTAGAAAAATAGCAAAAGAGGTTTTAAAAACTAAGATTGAGGCTAAGTTAGATCCGATGAATTCTTACGAGAGAAGAATTGTTCACACTATAATTTCTGAATATGATAATTTAGCTACTCAAAGTGAAGGTGAAGCTCCTAATAGATATGTAGTTATTAAGATTAAGGAAGATTAAGTTCTTTCTTTTTTTCTTTTTAAAAAGACTTAGATATCTTTTCTATCTAAGTCTTTGGCAGTAAATTCCTCTCCAGTAAGGTTATTTTTGAAGTATATAGAATAGTCGCAAAGTTTGGCTATTTTTTCGATGGTTTCAAAAGTTGGATTTCTTTGACCTTTTTCGTACTGTGTAATGGTATTTCCTTTTACTTTAATCATTTGACCTAGGACTTCTTGTTTATATTTCTTTTGTTTTCTCATATATCTGATTACTTTTCCAATCATTTAAATCACCAACAAAATTATCTCATTTTGTGATATTTAGTTATTGACATCTCACAAAATGTGAGTTAATATATTATTAAGATAAACTCACAATATGTGATATTTATGCGAGGTGAAAGAATGCAAGAAAAGATAAAGAAAAACTTAATAGGATTTATATTAGGAGTAATAACTGTCTTTAGTATAAGTGTAATAGCAGCGACATATTTTCCAAGTAAAGATGTGACATATGATAATACTGCGAGTGGCTTACAATCAACCAATGTACAAGGAGCAATCGATGAGCTTTATGGAGTATGTACAACACCATCAATAACATTGCCAGATTTGTTACCAGATAATCCAGATGAATTATATAAAGATGAACATGGAAATATCAGATATTATGGAAAAAATCCAAATAATTATATTTATTTTAACTGTTCTGACCAAAATAACCAAAGCACAAGTACATGTGATTTATGGAGAATAATAGGAGTAATAGATAATAAAATAAAAATAATTAAAGATGAAAGTATTGGTAAAAGAATTTGGGATATTTCTCAAAGAAATAATTGGACCCGTCCAGCAGAATTAAATACATATTTAAATGTTACATATTATAACAGTATAAATGAAACATATAAAAACATGATATCAGAAGAAACATATTATTTAGGTGGTCCAACAAATAGTGTTTCAAATGCTACTGATTATGACAAATTAACAGCAAGTGGTTATTATGAAGTTGAAAGGAATGCAAATAATGTAAATAATGGATATAACGCCACTACAAAACAATATATAGGATTAATGTATCCAAGTGATTATGGGTATGCGGCAGGAAGTAACTGCTTATCAACAATAGTTTATAATTATCAAAATAGTTGTAAAAACAACGATTATTTATCAATTGGAGTAGATGAATGGTTTCAAACATCATTTTTTAGATCTCAATATAATATATTACATTTAACCAGTAATGGTGCAATTTCGGGGAGTAATTATTTTGTTAATAAGACTGATTCTTATGAGGTAAGACCAACTTTATACTTAAATGAAAATGTAAATATTATAGATGGTGATGGTAGTAAAACTAACCCTTATCAATTATCATTATAAAAAAATTATCACTAATTTTATATAATCCCAAATTTCTTTATAAAATGACTAATTATATACAATAATATATATTTTAGTCTTTTTTCTTTGTAAAGATGATAGTAAAATTTTTCTTTGTGTGTTTAAATACGTTTAGTGATGTGTTATTATTTATAATAGGGGGAGTTAGTTATGAAGAAGGGTTTTAATAATGAAAAATATGTGGAAATACAAAGTAAAAGAATAAAGGAAAAAATAAAGGAGTTTGATAAACTTTATTTAGAGTTCGGTGGAAAATTATTTGATGATTATCATGCTTCTAGGGTTTTACCTGGTTTTGAGCCTGATTCTAAAATAAAAATGCTTTGTGAGCTTAAAAAAATAACGGAGATAATTATTTGTATTAATGCGAAGGAGATTGAAAGAAAGAAAATAAGGGCTGATTATGGTATTACTTATGATATGGAAGTTTTGAGGTTGATTGATGAGTTTCAAAATTTAGGATTATCAGTGAACAGTGTAGTTATTACTTTATATACTGGCAAGGAAAGTTCTAAGAAGTTTATTAATCAACTTGAAAAAAGAGGTGTTAAGACTTATGTTCATACACCTACAAAAGGTTATCCAACTGATGTTGATGTGATTGTTAGTGATGAGGGTTATGGAGCTAATCCTTATATTAAAACTACTAAGAAGTTAGTTGTGGTTACAGCTCCTGGACCTTCTAGTGGTAAATTAGCTACTTGTTTATCTCAACTTTATCATGAA
>CALVRS010000053.1 GCA_944358725.1 uncultured Bacilli bacterium | reverse complement strand
GAATTAACATATCGGCGATATTGGCATCACTATTATCGTTTAGCATTTCTTTATTTATACTCATTTTGGACATTGTTTTAGCCATTATACCAGTTGATTTTGCTTTTAGATCTTCTTTTTTTAAAAGTTTTTCGCTTTCTTTAGCGTATTTTTCATAGTTTTTAGCTATTTCTGGTAATAGTTTTTTTATTTTATTATCTTTTTCTTTGATGGCCTCAATTAAGTCTTTTGTATTTTGCGCTCCCATATTACTGGTTTTATAGATATAGTTTAGTAATTCTTCATTTTCATTCATATAAAAATCCCCTTTCTTTATTTATTATGGAAAGGGAGATTATTTTTTATACTTGAAACATGTTTTTTCATGTGAATTTATGATACCGATTGCTTGGATGTAAGAATAAATGATGGTTGTTCCAACGAAGGTCATGCCTTTTTGTTTTAAATCTTTGGATATTTTATCTGAAAGGTCTGATTTTGTTTTATTTATTTCATAGATTATTTTACTATTTGTAAAGTGCCAAATATATTTAGAAAATGTACCATATTCGTTTTGTATTTGTTTAAATATTTTGGCGTTATTGATGAGGGCTTTTATTTTGAGTTTATTTCTAATAATGCCTTTATTTTGAATAAGCTGATTTATTTTTTCTTGATTATATTTAATTATTTTATTTATATCAAAGTTATCAAAGGCTTTTTTAAAATTTTTTCTTTTATTTAATATGCATTCCCAAGATAGTCCAGCTTGAAAGGTTTCTAAAATTAAAAGTTCAAACAGTTTTTGATCGTCATATGTTGGGACTCCCCACTCTTTATCATGATATTTTACATATATGGGGTTATTTAGATTACACCATTTACATCTTTGAATTTTTTTAGGTATTTTATATTGAGTTATATCTATGCCTTCTAATTTCAAAAGCTTTATTTTATTATTTATACCTGCGCTGAAGCCGGTTAAATTATTATTTTTGCCAATTACTCTATGACAAGGAATTATAACCGGCAAGGGGTTATGTCCTACTGCATTACCGACAGCTCTTGGGGAGTTTATATTTAGTTTTTGAGCTATTTGTTTATAGGTTAAGGTTTTACCATAAGGGATAGTTTTTAAAATATTCCAAACTTTTTTTTGAAAGGTTGTTCCTTTTGGGTTTATATTTAATTCATTTATATTAGGTTTTTTACTACTAAAATATTTATCTAGCCAATTTTTTGTTTGATTGAATATTTCTAGTTTTTTTTCTATTGCTTTTGATTTTACATTTTCATAGAATTTATCATTTTCAAATAAAATATAATTTAGACTATTTCCATTGCTTATTAAAGTAAGCATGCCTAGAGGAGACTTATAAAATGATTTATATAACATATTTTTCTCCTTTATACTCTTAGTTTAAATGTTTTAGGGGCTTTTTTATAGGCAAGATACAATGATATTATTGAGTATGTTATACAAAAGAATGTAATGGCAAGTCCAAAATAGAAGGTTGATAATTTTTTGTCGATAAAGAAATAACAAACGAAATATGTAAGGCCTTGGACTAAACTATATGTACTACTTTTCATTTCGGTATTGGCGTTATAGGGCTGAAGAAGGTAGTACATAACGAGGTAGTGTACAGAAAAGAAGATACTCATGGATATGATGGATATGAACAATATTATATAATTTAATGGTTCATTTGTTCCACCAGATATATATAAAAGGAATGATAAAGTAAACCCAATTAGCGTTGCCGGAATTAAATTTAAGGTTATTAAGGTTTTAAGTCTTTGTTTAAATAGTCCTAGTATTACTTTAGGTGTTCTATATATACGGTATGTTAGCATGCTATGATCACAGTTCATAAACATGGCTTCTGTTATGGTGGTTCCCCTATTTAACATATACATTATGAAAAGAAAATATGGCAGGTAAATTAACAGAAGACCGTTTATGGTGCCGGCAAATTCTTTGTTTTTTGAAATAAAGATGATACTTAAGAAAAAGATTATTATGATAACGATGGCTTGTTTTTTTACGGCAGCTGTTAATATTTGAGCATGTCTTTTGACAAATAGTTCATGAAAATAAGCAAAGCCTTTTTTATTACTTATGAAGTTTTTGTCTAGTTTGATATGTTTTTCGGCATTTTCTTTAATTTTTTTTGTTGATTTATTATTTTCGGTAACATAAACGTTTTCATATGTTAAAATTTGTTTATATATTTGACGATATTTACTGAAGTTTTTAATTATTTTTATGCCATATATGCCAAGTATAAGAGTTATAATAAAACATATTATAAATATTATTGGATTAATAGTTATATTGATATATGGAAGGCCATAGGCTAGCAAGAGAAGGATTCCTACTATTAACCAAGTTATTTTATTTAAGTTGTTTTCGCTTTTTGCTTTTTTATGTTTTTGAAAGTATATTAAGGTATAGGCACTATATGATATTTTAGCCATGACAACGAATACGGGCATGATTATGGTTATCCAAAGAGGCAGTTTTGACATAAGCCCAAAGATGATGGTAAAAGGCATGAAGCCAATTAATGTTTTTAACATGGAGTAAAGATAGTTTGATAGTGTATATTTTTTAGCGTCCATTTTCATTATTATCATGGCATAATATTTATCTTTAGTTGGATTAAACATGTAGGTATTCATTATGGCACCGATGATGGTTAAAAAAAGAAATATATGAATAAACAGATTTGGAGTGTTTATTTTAAATACGGGAAACATTGCTACGATGCAGAAGAAAATATAGAGAAATTTGCCTAAGAATATTGTTAGGATTTCGATGATTATACTGATGATGTTTCCAATTATTTTTAAGGCTTTATTTTGATACAGACTTACTGGTAAGATTTTTTTGATTATAGGAAGCTGTTTTAAGGAATAGATAATACTATTGACACGATAGGCGTTTTTTAATTTATATGATATTAGAAATGTTTTTAGCATATTATTCCTCTACTAGAGCTTCCATAATTTTTTGTTTAAATGTTTCTATATCTTTTTCTTTTTTGATTTCTTTTAAAACGCCTTTATTTAAAACAACTATTTCATCGCAAAGGTCTAGGGCAAGTTCCATGATATGGGTTGAAAATATTATTATGTGATCTTTTTTGATGTTTTTGAACATTTGCTTCATTTCTTCTTGAGCGACAACGTCAAATGAAGTAAGTGGCTCATCTAAAAGTAAGATGCTTGGTGAGGCAATGATATTGACGAGCATTTGCATTTTATTTTTCATGCCATGAGAATAATCTTTTAAAAGTTTATCTCTATCTTCTTTTTCTATTTGTATAAGATCAAACCACTGGTCAATGGTTTTATTTGTTTTTAAATGTTTTTGATTGATATCGATAAAGAATTTTAAAAATTCTCTAGCGGTTAAAAATTCTGGGACATTTGGGGTCGACAAAACGTAGCCAATGTCTTCTGGAGTTATTTCTTTTATTTGATTTTCTTCAATATAAAATTGACCGCTATCAATTTCTATATCTTCACTTAGGCAGTTAAACAGGGTTGTTTTTCCGGCGCCATTACGACCTAAAAGTCCATATATTTTACCTTTTTGAAATTCAAAGTTTACGTCTTTTAGAATTTGTTTTTTATCAAATGATTTTTTTAGATTTTTGATTACTAATTTCATTTTATCCCTCTTTCATACATTTTACATTATACATGAAGGATATTTTTTTGACAATTATTTTTGATTAAAACTATTTTCGTAAATATCTAGAAATTTTGTGACAAAAATTGCTTCTTTTTTTGCTTTTTCTGTTCCACTTGTCACTTGCCATCCATAGGTTTTATAGGCTTTATAAGTGAAGTTTGTAAGTGGCAGATGAACGAATTCTTTTTGAATTTGGCTTATGCCTTCTTTATAGTTTTCTTTTAAGGTTTGAAAGGCTTTTTTGGGGTTTTTAAAGACGGCATAACCATATTTATTAGCGCCAATATCAAAGTTTATATTTATTTTTCCAAATTCATTTATGTCGACGTCTCCTTTGACGTTTTCTTCTTTTAAATACATTTTGCTATATTTTAAATCATCATCATACATGAAGCCTTGTTTTACAAGAATAGTTTTTATAGTGAATGAAATTAATACTGTTATTAATATAGATGTGAGTATTATTAATATTTTTCTTTTTGTTTTTTCTTTATTTGTTATTTTTAGAAAGTTTAGTATTGTTTTTTCTGAGGCTTTTGAGATATTTTTTTCTTCTAGTTTTTTACCTGCAAATAGTTCATTTAAGCTTATGTTTAGTATTTGACAGAGTTTTGGCATTAATGATGCATCGGGAAGATTACGACCTGTTTCCCATTTACTTATGGCTTTATAAGTTACGTTTAGTTTTTCTCCAAGTTCATTTTGTGTGAGGTTATTTTCTTTTCGGCATTTAGCTATAAATTTTCCTATTTTTTCTTGATCCATATTTTTTCTCCTTCCGAGTAATATTATAAGATATTTTTTTATTTTTTGATACCTACTAGAGGTAGAGTTTATATGATTTAGAGAAAATATTTTATATTAAAAGCGTTCAATTTTGTTTGAACGCTTAATTATTTTTTATTTTATCAAAGTAGACGTCTTTAGCATTTTTATGATTTTTTTTGATTGCTTCTTTGAATTTTTCTTTACTCGATTCACTGAAGCCTTTAAATGATGTATCTCCTATTATGGTATAAGGAACTGCACCAGATGTTTCATCGCCTAAGGCTTGGGCAAAGGCGTTCATTATTTGTCTATTTTCGGTATTTTGCCATACTTCGAATTCATAAAGGTTATAGTAATTTCCATATTCTTGCTCTATTTCATTAAAGAAAGCAAATTCTTCTTTACAGTGTGGACAAGTGCTTCCCCAAAACATGTAAATGTTGATTTTGTTTTCTTCTTTGGTGACATTTTCTAAGTTTATATTTTGAGTTTCTATTGTTTGTGTTTCTTTGTTTTCTTTAGTGGTAGCAAGATTTTGATTATTTTCTTTTAATATGACGTATTTTGTAAGCCATTTTTTGAATTGTTCTTTGTTTTCATATTTTGGCAAGTCTTCATCACTACTTGCATCTAAGTAATCTCTCATTTGACCTTTACTGAAAATAGCGAATGATGGATAGTATTTTATGTATTTACTAAGGTCTGTGTTTTTCATGTCAGAGAAAGATATTTTATATATTTGCAAGGTTTCTTCTTTCAAAAATTCATTTAAAGTTTTTTCGAAATTAGCTGATGTGACGCAGGCTGGCTGATAGACAAACAAGACGAAAGATTTTTTATCTTTTATGAGTTTTTCTAATTCATTATTATTTATGGTTATGAATTCACTGGTCTTATAATAGCTATCTTCTAGATAGAATTTTTGATTTGGCAATTTATAGATAGCAACTAAAACGGCTATGACTAATAAAACTGGTAATATGATTAGTTTTATTTTATTTTGTTTAGTCATTTTCTACCTCATGAAGGGTTTCAAAGTCAATCTCGTGATAAGGTATTTTCCAAAAATCATATGTGGTATTACCATCTATTTCGTTTTTGACTTTTACGTTGTTTTTACCTTCATAGTACCAATATCCACCAACATTATATATTTTATTTTCATCCCAGCCTAGTTTAATTAGCATGGTTTTAGTCATGCCGGCATATCCACCGCCGCCACACATTAGAAAGATATTTTTATCTTTTGGAAATAGATATTCTAATATGTCCATAGATTCTTTATAATTTGGAGTATATTTACCATCTTTTTCAGTAAATAAGGTTTTTCCTTGATATGTATCTCCGACTTCTTCTGGCAAACCTGTTACATTTACTAAATAAGGTAGTGGTACTACTTCGAAGCCTTTGACAAATCCTGACAGATAAGCATCTCCACCTATTGCTTCATAGTTACCTGGATCTACTAGCATGCGCATGTCAAGGTATACTGAGTCTTCTCTATTTAAGTAATTATCAATGGTGCTTTCGTTTATGTTTTTATCAATACCAAATTCTCCTCTGACACCTTCGGTTACTTCTGGAGTTGGCAATTTTGTATATGCGTTTTTATTTTTATCTGTGAAAATAAAGGCACATACTATAATGGTTATAATAATTATGACACTACTTATTAATAGTGCGATTGTTTTATTTTTCATTTTCATTCCTCCCTACAATATAAGTTTAACTTATTATTTTTAAAATTGCAATAAAGTTTTGATGAAAAAAGCTCAACTTGTGGTTGAGCTTATTTTTGACAGCTTTTATCTAGTTTTAAAGGTATTTCGTAGGTTGTTTTTTTATTGTTTAAGCTGGCAATTACTTTTAGAAAGATGGTGTTATCTTTATATACTTTGCAAGTTTTTTCATAATTATCTATTGTAAATGAAACTTCTTTTAAGAAGTTTTCGATAGTTGTTTTTTCTTCTTTTTGATATTTGTAAGTACTGATAACATTTTCTTTTGTTTCGTTTTTTTCATATAAGATACATTCGATGTTTTGATATTTTTCTGTATCGTCTCCACCACAATATTCAATATTAGAAATATAGATGGCAGATTTTTGATTATTATAGGCAAGACTACCAGATATGGTAAAATTAGGACAATTTGCAGATAATGTTTTAAACTGAAAATCATTATTGGTTAAATTTTTTAATATTATTATACCTATAATTATTATAAAGATTATTATGGCAATAATTATTATTGGAAGGTGCTTTTTGTTTTTTTTAGGTTTTAATTCTCCATTATATAATTCTTCTAAGCTGACATTAAAATCTTCACTTATTTTTTTTATGAGTGCGCTGTCGGGCATATTTTTACCATTTTCCCATTTACTGACAGCTTGATAAGTAACATAGTATTTATCGGCAAATTCTTTTTGGGTTAATCCATGTTTTTGTCTTAGTTCTTTTATAAATTTACCAAATTTTTCTTGGTTCATTTTATCACCTACTACAAATCTCTACTAATAAATTATATCATAAATTTTTATATTTAAAAATCATAGATTAAATATCCTATGATTAAAGAGAAATTTGGTATGGGTTATTCTGTGTGCCATCTCCTCCTGTGATTTTAATTTCAGAAGAGAGATATAAGGTAGGTCTGATGCTATTTTCAACTTTTACGCTATCACAATTAAAGTTTCCATCAGTTCCCCATATACGGCACGCTCCATCATTATAACCAGACATAGCAGCTAATGTCCACCAAACATCATTTGTATCCATCCAACCAGTGCTTGTACATTTATTTTTATTGATTAATTGAAAAGTTCCACATCTACTTTTATCACTGTTTGTTCTTATATATTCACTTGCTGTTGGCAAGGCTATATTACCTTTCCATTTAGTTTCGTTTTCATTATTTATTTGAGTAATTAAACTATTGTTGTTTGATATTATTTTTCCTATACTAAAGTTACTAGTTATTATCTGACTACGTGCTGATGGATATAAATAGTAATAATATGTTTCATTTAAATATGTATTTAAACTTGCTGGGCGGGCCCAATTATTATTATTTGATGTATCCCATGCTAGGCTTTCTATGCTAGCTTCTCTCATTATTTTTATTCTGCCATCACATTCTACTGAAATTATTCTCCAGCCTGCTTTTTCATCATTAAAAGTTATATAATTATTTGGATTGGCTCCTGTAAAGAAATACCTACATTCATATTCATCTTTGGTTAGACCGGCATCTTCAATAATTTGATCCACCGGAATTGTCGGGGGTTCTGCTGGAGTTTTACATGCATTATAAAGTTCATCGATTGCTCCTTGGACATCAGTTGAGTTTAAACCACTTTCTGTATTATCATAAGTTACATTGTTTGATGGGAAAAAGGTGGCGGCTGCTACACCTACTACACTACACGTTAATATGCCAATAATAAAACCCGGAATATTATTTTTTATTTTTTGAATTATTTTTTTATTTATTTTCATTATATCCCTACTTTCTAATTTTAGTATAGCACATTTCTTTTGTGAAGTACAGCTTAACGGAATAATTTGCGAAATTTATTAAAATTAATATTAAGGGGGGTAACTTTATGACAACATTTAAAAGAGAATTTAAATTTAATAAAAATATTATGGAAACTATATCTAAAAATGTGAGAAAATATAGAAAATTAGCTGGTTTAACACAAGAACAATTAGCAGTTGACATAGAAATGTCATATGATTATTTAAGGCGTTTTGAATCACAGCTTGGCCGTGAGGGGTTATCAATTATGAGTTTATATAAAATTTCAGTGGTTTTGGGAGTTTCAATGGACAAATTTTTTGAAGAAGATACATTATAAAAAGAAGTTATTTATTAAATGATAACTTCTTTTATTCATCTTTAAATAGTTTTACGATTATTGGTTTTAAAAGTTCGATGATTACTAATGATACTAAGTTTATTAATATGACATATATAAACTGATTAATTGTAACATGGGTTAGACCAAATATTTGGCTAATTGGTGTAAAGAAGACTAATATTTGAATTAATATTAAAGCAATTATTCCAATATTTAATTGTTTATTTTTAAATATACCTTTTTTATGTATTTGTTCTTTTAATGATCGGCAATTATAGGCAAAGACAAATTCATTAATGATAATGCTTAAAAGAGCTAGTGTTTGAGCTATATTAATTCCTAGTGGTAAGAAGCGGTAATACACATATAAACTTATTGAGGCTTCTAGAATAACTGACAATATTAGAAAGGCACTAAAGAATTTAGTAAATATTTTTTTATTTAGGCCACTTGGTTTTTGTTTCATGATGTTTTTTGATGGGCCTTCAAAGGCTAAAGCGATTGAAGGGATGGTATCAGCAACTAGGTCAATATATAAAACATGTATTGCGGATATGATTGTGTTTCCTGTTAGCATGCCAAATAAAATTATGAATATTTCAGTAAAGTTACTAGATAAGTTATACAAAATATTTGATATGACGTTATCATATATTCTTCTTCCTTCAGATACGGCTTTAGTTATGGTATTGAAACTATCGTCTAACAGAATTATATCGGAGACATCTTTAGTAACATCTGTACCTGTTTTTCCCATACCGATACCAACGTTTGCTAGTTTGATGGCTGGGGCATCATTAACTCCATCGCCAGTCATGGCTACAACTTTATGTTTTTTTTGGAAAGCTTTTACTATTTGAAGTTTAGTTTCGGGGCTTACTCTGGCATATACTTTATATTTACTGATATTTTTAATTAGGTCTTTAATGTCTAGTTCGCCAGCATTTACGCACTCATCATCTGTTTGACAAATGCCAGCTTCTTTGGCAATTGTTTTAGCAGTTTGAAGATTATCACCAGTTAACATTATAACAGTGATTCCTGCTTCTTTACAGGTGTTTATTGACTCTTTTATATTTTTTCTAATTGGGTCTTTAAAGCCTATTAGTCCAACTAAGGTTAATTCATTTTCTTCATTAAAATAGTCTTTATCATTGATAATATTTTTATTTATTTTTTTATAGGCGAATGCTAAAACTTTTAGCGATTCTTTAGACATTTTTGTTTCAATGTTTTTATATTCTTCTATTTGCTTATTAGTTATATTTTTAATTTCATTATTTATTAAAATTGATTTACTTCTTTGAAGTATAGATTCTAGGCTACCTTTGATATAAAGATATGTTTGATTTTCTTTTTTATAAATAGCACTCATCATTTTACGTTTTGAGTCAAATGGTAATTCAGTTATTTTAGTAGCATTTACCGATTTTAAATTATTTTCTTTTAAATAGTTTTTGATGGCTACATCAACGGCATCGCCTTTATATTTATCATCTGCTCCTAAAGTGGCTGAATTAGAAGTGTCCATGGTATCAATTAAAATTTGATAGTTTTTTAAATCATTTAAATTTATTTCTTTTCCGTCTGTATATATTTTAGTTATTTGCATTTTATTTTCAGTTAATGTGCCTGTTTTATCGGTACATATTATTTCAGTTGAACCTAGGGTTTCGATGGCTGCAAGATTTCTAACAATTGATTTTTTCTTTGCCATTTGGCTTACGCCTATTGATAAGGTGGCTGTTATGGCAATTGGCAAACATTCTGGGACACTTGCTACAATCATTGAAATGCATAGCATAATTATAGTTAAGAAATTATAATGATTAATTACACCATAAAATAAAACAAAGGCAATTAATATAAAGGCTACGCCAGTTATAAAGCGACTTACTTTTGCTACTTTCATTTGAATTGGTGTTAATGGCTCTTCTTTTATATCGATGGCTTTGGCGATTTTTCCTAGTTCGGTATTCATACCTGTATTTATGACAACGGCTTCTATTTTACCAGCAACTAAAATGGTCCCTGAATATATCATATTATATGTTTCGGCTAAGATGCTTTCTTGATTTATGACATTGTCAATTTTATCGATGTTTTGACTTTCTCCAGTTAAAATAGATTCGTCTGTTTTAGCAAAGTAACTTTTAACTATTCTAGCATCAGCTGGTATTTTATCTCCAGCTTCTAAGATAATAAAATCTCCTGGTACTAGCTGTTTTGAATTTATATCTTTACTTTTACCATCTCTTTTAACGGTTATATAATTGGCAGAGTATTTTTTTAATTTATTAGTAGCATCTTCGGCTTTGGATTCTTGAAAATATCCCATAAAGCAATTAACTATTGTTGTTCCTAAAATAACTAGAGGTTCTAAGAAATCTTCTTTAGTTACGATGGCATAAATTAGTGAAAGCGTACCAACAACTAATAATAAAATTATCATCATGTTTTTGAACTGACTTAAGAATATTTGAAGTTTTGTTCTTTTATTTTTGTCAACTAAAATATTTTGACCATATTTTTTTATTCTATTTTTGGCTTCAATATTAGTTAAGCCATTAAAAGATGTATTTAATTCATGGTAGATTTCTTCAACTGTTTTTTGATATGCTTTTTT
Source organism: uncultured Bacilli bacterium (assembly GCA_944358725.1). GTDB lineage: Bacteria > Bacillota_I > Bacilli_A > RF39 > UBA660 > Coprosoma. The sequence goes on along the minus strand of CALVRS010000053.1, from coordinate 798 downwards.
CATTTTTTACCTCATTTCTATCTTTTATATTTATTATACTATTTTATAGTAAGCTTTAAAAGATAAAATTATTATATAGGTTGATAGATAGTAATAAAAATATTAGAATTAGTGCAGTACTCCATGACATATTTATTTTCTTTTTTACATATAATTACACCTACTGTTTTTTCTCCTAATCTTTCATATTCCTTTGTTTTTTTTCTTTCTCTAAGTTCTCTTACTGATAGATTTAGTTGAGAAGAAATAGATATATAGTATTTTATTTCATCAATATCATTAAAAGTCAATAGCAACTTATAATGACTCCAAGTAAGAACATTAAATTGTTGCCACACTGTAGCAACTTTTAACGAAAGTAAATAAAATTGACGCATTCTACTTAAATTAGTATAAGTATACCCTCTACCAAGTTCTTTAGTTAATTTTTCTGAATATTCTTTAATTAATCTATTACCATATTTGGCTCTTGCCTCTCCGCCTTGAGCTTCTACTATTAGTCTTCCAACTTCAAAATATGTATTTAAATCACTTTTATTTTTAGAATAATCTTTTGCTTTTTTATATATTTCATTTTTTATGAATGTTTTTTTTATTTCATTATAATAATTCATTAATTCTCACCTCTATATATAAATATACGATGTAAATTAATTATTTCCTTTTTTATTTTTATAAAAAATACAAAAAAAGCCTTGTTTTACAAGACTTAAATAAACAATTGGTAGCCTGTACGAGAGTTGAACTCGTGATTCCACCTTGAGAGGGTGGCGTCTTGACCACTTGACCAACAGGCCA
>CALVRS010000052.1 GCA_944358725.1 uncultured Bacilli bacterium | reverse complement strand
ATTGCTGTTTCCCTTCCAGAACCTAAACCTTTTGCATATACCTCAACTTTTTTCATACCCATTTCGGCTGCTGCTTTACCAGCTGCCTCAGCAGCCATACCAGCTGCAAATGGAGTAGACTTCTTACTGCCTTTAAAACCTAAAGTACCAGCTGAAGCCCAACTAATTGCATTTCCTTCCTTGTCAGTAAGGGTAACAATTGTATTGTTAAAAGTTGAATGAATAAAAGCCTTACCTTCTGGGACATTCTTTTTAACCTTACGTTTTCTTGCTTTATAAGCCATAATATCCTCCTTTTAAAGTTATTTCTTCTTATTTGCGATTGTTTTTGGTTTACCCTTACGAGTTCTAGCATTTCTACTAGTTCTTTGACCTCTTACTGGTAAGCCTCTTTTATGACGAGTACCTTGATAAGAATTAATCCCCATCTTAGTCTTAATATTCATGTTTACTTCACGACGTAAATCACCTTCAGTTAAATACTTATTAACTTCATCACGAATACGTGAAAGTTCATCATTATCTAAATTTCCAGCTTTCTTATTAATATCGACTTTTGCATCAGCTAAAATCTTATTAGATAAACTTCTTCCAATTCCATAAATATAAGTAAGAGCGATTTCAATTCTTTTATTATTTGGTATATCTACACCTTTAATACGTGCCATTAAAACACCTCCTATTTACCTTGTCTTTGTTTGTGTTTTGGATTATCACAAATTACCATTACTTTTCCATTACGTCTGATAATTTTACACTTATCACACATTTTTTTTACTGATGGTTTTACCTTCATATTTATTCCTCCTATTTCGTTACTCTATAGGTTATTCGCCCACATGTTAAATCATAAGGTGATAACTCTACTTTCACTTTGTCACCTAGTAAAATACGAATGCGGTGCAGACGCATTTTACCAGAAATGTGGGCCTTAATAACGTGATTGTTTTCTAGTTTGACTTTAAATCCGCCTCCAGGTAAAATTTCTTCAATTATACCCTCTACTTCAATGACATCTTCTTTAGCCATCTTATCACCTCCTGGTTAAAATTTCATACCCATCTTTTGTAACTAAAACTGTATGTTCGAAATGGGCTGATGGTTTACCATCCGCAGTAACAATTGTCCAATCATCATCTAATATATATATTCTCCTTGTTCCTAAATTAAGCATTGGCTCAACTGCAATAACCATACCTTCTTTAAGTACTGGTCCAGTATGACGAGCTCCATAATTAGGAACATCAGGATCTTCATGAACATCATTACCAACACCATGACCAACAAGCTCACGAACCACAGCAAGATTATGTTCATTTGCATACTTACTTACTGCATAACCAATATCGCCAACATGACATCCATCATGAATAACTTCTAAACCTTTATATAAAGATTTTTCAGTATGCTCAAGTAAATATTTAGTTTTGTCATCAATTTTTCCAACTGGATATGTCCAAGCTGAGTCTCCATGATAACCTTTATAACAAGCTCCAATATCAAGCGAAATAATATCGCCTTCCTTTAACACTCTATCACTCGGAATACCATGAACAACTTCATCATTAATCGATGTGCATATCGCTGCCGGAAAACCATCATAACCTTTAAACGATGGGGTAGCACCTCTACTTTTAATATATTCTTCGGCTAATTCATTTAATCTTTTAGTCGTAACTCCAGGCTTGATATAAGGTTTTAAATAATTATGTGTACTTCCCGTAATCTCACCTGCTACGCGCAAGAGTTCTATTTCTCTTGGAGATTTAATGCTAATCATTATAGCCTCCTATTATTTTTTCAATATCCCTAAAGGTCTCATCACTTGACTTTGAACCATCAACATGATAAACATTACCTCTAGTTTCAAAATAATCAATAACTGGTTTTGTTTCTTTCAAATAAGTATCATACCTTCGCTCATAAGTTTCTATATTATCATCAGATCTTTGAATAAGTTCATGAGAGCAATGATCACAAATACCAGAAACTTTTGGTTTATCAAAATACTCATTAAAAACATAACCACAATTTGGACATACCCTTCGGCCAGTTACTCTCATCTCCCCGACTTCCCTTGGTATATCTAAAACAATTATAATATTTTTCTTATTATTTATATGCTCACAAATATCTTCATAAATAGAAAGTTGTGTCATATTTCTTGGAAACCCATCTAAAATAAAACCATTATCACAATCAGGCATTGAAAGCCTTTCTTTAAGTAGTTTAGCAATAATTCTATTATCGACAAATTCCCCATTTTTAACTTGATTTTTAACTTTCACATCGTCAACACTGCGAAGCAAATCTCCAATTGATATATGTGGAAAACCATATTTTTCATTAAGCATTGACGAAATTAAGCCTTTACCGGCTGCCGGAGCCGAAATAAATGTAATATTCATCAGTTCATACCCCGGCGCTTATAACGTTGACTAATTAAACTACTTTCTAACTGTTTATAAAGTTCTAATATAACTCCAATAACAATCAAAAGTCCAGTACCACCAATAGACACTGTTGAAGGTAAATCAGATACCATAGCAAATACATATGGAAGACCCGCAATAATTGCTAAAAATACAGAACCAACAACCGTAAGTCTAATTAAAACCTTACTTACATATTTGATTGTCTCATCACCAGGTCTAATTCCTGGTATATAACCACCTGATTTTTGTAAATTCTCAGCCATCTCTTTTGGTTTAATAACAATAAATGTATAAAAGAAAGAAAATGCTACAATAAATATTATAAATATCAAAAATCCAGTAGTTGAAGATAAACTAAGCCATTTATTAACAAACATCATCATATCTTCATTTTTAGAAAATTGAGCTATCAAAGCTGGAGCCGAAATCAAAGCTGAAGCAAAGATAACAGGCACAACACCAGCTGAATTTAATCTAAATGGAATATAAGTTTGTTTGTTTGCAAATATATTATCCGTCTTGTTTGCATATTGAATAGGAATTCTTCTCTCAGCAAGCTGAACAAATAAAACTCCAAGTACAATAACTAAATAAAGAATAACAAAAAATGCAAACTTAAAAACTCCTAAAGCTCCCGAATCTACAGTAACTAAACTAGAAAAAGCTTGTGTAAACATATATGGTGTACTAGCTAATATACCAGCCATAATAATCATAGAAGTACCATTGCCTAAACCTTTTTTAGTAATCTCATCACCAATCCATAAAAGAAGTGATGTACCAGCAGTTAAAACAAGTGAAACTTCAATATAATCAGATACCGTTCCATTTGGAATAAATGCAAATGAGAACATATATCCTTGAATAAATGCAAGTATAATTCCAAGTACACGAGTAATTTGATTAATTTTATTTCTTCCAGTTTGTCCTTGTTTAGCTAGTTCTGTAAAATAAGGAATTATATCCATCTGAAGTAACTGCATAATAATTGAAGCAGTAATATAAGGCATAACGCCAAGTGCAAAAATTGAAAAATTCTGCATAGCGCCACCACCTAAAACATTAAGTAGCTCTAAAAAACCAACATCTAAATCTGCATTAACACCAGGAACAACAACAGAAGTTCCTAATTTAAATACAAAAAGCATTGCAAAAGTAAACCAAACTTTTTTTCTCAATCCTTTATTTGCTGGGCTAAAAAATTGTTTTATTTTTTTAAACAATTAAATCACCTCTGCTTTTCCACCTAATTTTTCTATTTGTTCATAAGCACTAGCAGAGAACTTATTAGCTTTAACAGTCAATTTCTTTTCTAATTTTCCGTTTCCAAGCACTTTAATACCATCTAAAGTCTTCTTTACTAATCCCATATCCTTTAAAATTTCTGGAGTAACTTCTGCGCCATCTTCAAATCTGTTTAAATCTGATAAATTAATAACCGCATATACTTTTTTAAATTTAGCATTTGAGAAACCTCTTTTAGGAAGTCTTCTAAAAAGTGGTGTTTGACCTCCTTCAAAGCCAACTCTAACTCCTCCACCAGAACGTGAATTTTGACCATTTTCACCACGGCCAGCTGTTTTACCAGTTCCACTTCCTGGTCCACGTCCTACTCTCTTCTTAGCTTTAGTAGCATATGGATTTGGTTTTACAGTATGTAACTTCATATTATAATTCCTCTACTTTC
>CALVRS010000051.1 GCA_944358725.1 uncultured Bacilli bacterium | reverse complement strand
CCTACACATCCAATATTTTTAACTACATAATGATTTTTAATTTCTCTAGAGATAGTAGTGCAGTTTTTATTTACTAGTCTTCCTATTTCTTTAAAAGATTTATTTTGAGTTAGATATTTTTCAATATCCATTCTTTCATCTAATGATAGATGCTTAGACATAATACATACTCCTTTCTCATAAGCACCATCAGTAGATAATTATTATATATTTTTACTAAGTAAATGCAACTTTTGTTATTTTCCCACTTAAATGCAACTTCTATTATTTTTAGGGTTGCATTTAGTTTTGCAAGTAAGAAAATTCACAAAAAATTGCACAAAAATTTAATAACTATTGAATTTTTCACACCATTTATGTTATAATTATCAAGAACTTGTCTCCTTAGCTCAGTTGGTAGAGCAACTGACTCTTAATCAGTGGGTCTGGGGTTCGAGCCCCCAAGGGGACACCAATGTGCACACAGAAAGACTAGTGTTTGAAAAAACACTAGTTCTTTTTCATGTAAAAATATATCCTTTATTATAAACTATTAGATGAAGAAACTTTATCGCCATACTCGTCAAACTCTGCAAGCTCTCCAAATTCAGGTTCTCTAAGCTTCTGATCAGCCTCATCATTATAAACCCTAAAAACCTGCGTTCTATTAGATTTACAATATCTAAACTCCGTATGTAAAATACCATACTTCTCAGTCTTAAATTCCCCATTTTGAACACCAGTAAAACAATTTGCTCCAGCCGTTACCAAATCGAAATCTAAACCAAGTTCATCTAAAATATAATCAATATTACCATAATAAGATGTCATTGAAATATCTACCTTTATTGGTAAATTTTTATATTGACTATTACTAATAACTTTAAATATAATAAAACTTATAACAATTAAAACAATAACTAAAACTATTAGTGAAATATTCTTATTCTTAAGCCATACCTTCTTAATTTTATCTTTATTTATACCAGTTTTAATTTTAATTCCACAGTTTGGACATGTTAAAACACTTTTATCCTCTATCTTATATCCACACTCTGGACAAACAAATAAAAAATTATCATAACCACAGTGCGGACAAACTTTTGCTTGATCACTCATTTCCTTGCCGCACTCTCTACATTTAACTAAAGCCATATTAAAACTCCCTCTCACTACTTAAATAAAATTATTCTCCATAAATTCATTTATCAAATTTTCCTTCTCTGTATAACCAGAAATAACATCTAATAAATTACCATTATCAAAAAGAAATAAAGTTGGTGTACCATATTGTGAATTAATAAAATTATCAAAAATTTCATTACCTTCAAATTTAGAAATATCTACATTATCCAATATAATCATATATACTTTTAAATCATAATCATTAGAAACATTCTCTAATATTGGAATAAACATTTTGCAATACTCACAAGTTGATTGAACAAATAAAATAGATACATTACTATCATTAATAACTTCATCTAAAACGTTTTCGTTGTCAATAGTCTCAAACGAAAAAGTATTTAAACTCTCACTACTCTTTTCCGTTTTAATATTATTTTCCTCTTTATTATTACTAATCATATAATAAGCAAAAAATATGCCACAGACTAATATGCAAAATAATAAAATACAAATTACAATAAACCAAATATTTTTATCTGATTTATTAACAAATCCACAGTGCGGACACTTTTTAGCTTTATTACTTATATTTTTCCCACAATTCACACATCTAATTAAAGCTATAATACCTACTCCTTTCACAAATAATTATATCATATTTTATAATAAAGTATATAAATTAGCCTCATTATTATCTAAGATTTACATATATGTTAAAAAAATGTTAAAAGAATTAACTTTTAACATTTTTCCAAATTAATTAATAATTTTCAGCTTTAATTTCAAAATATGATTGTGGATGAGCACATACTGGACATACCTTAGGAGCTTCTGCACCATAATGAACATGACCACAATTACGGCAAACCCACATCTTAGGGGTTTCACTCTTAAATACCTTTTCAGCTTTAACTGCATCTAATAATTTATTATATCTCTCCTCGTGAGTCTTCTCAATTTTAGCTACCTCTTCGAATAAATATGCAATATGATCAAAGCCTTCTTCTTTCGCATCCTTAGCCATATCAGCATACATCTCAGTCCACTCGTAATTTTCGCCTTCAGCAGCTAATTTTAAAGCTTCTTTAGTATCAACTTTTAAACTATCTTTAATATCGCCACCAAATAAAGTCTTAAGCCACATCTTAGCATGCTCTTTTTCATTATTTGCAGTTTCTTCAAAAATAGCTGCAATTTGCTCATAGCCTTCTTTTTTAGCTGTAGAAGCAAAATAAGTATATTTATTTCTAGCTTGACTTTCTCCAGCAAAAGCCGTTAATAAATTCTTCTCAGTTTTTGAACCTTTTAATTCCATAATTATATCTCCCTTCTGTTCAAATTGGTATCATAACTATCGATTACCAATAAAATTATACCATAATCTACTTATTTTGTATATCAATTTTGCGCATTTCCCTATCTATCCACATCATAATAACATCCACTATATAATGTACTTCATTTATTGTAAGTTCTCTTCCTTTAGGAATATGATGCCACTTTTCTAAACATCCCCGGCAACACGTTCCAGTAGCGTGCTGAGCGATAAAAACTGGATGCCCCTTCATAGGTGTCTGTCTACCATCATTTTTAGGTAATGCTGGTCTTAATCTTTGATTAATAAAACCATATGCATGAGTCTTTATCTCATCAAAACCTTTTGCATAGATATAATCTATCATATATCTGCGCAAATGAAAAGAAGATCTAAACTTCGACTTAGCTAACTTTTTAAATAAATAATCAAAGTTTTCTTGCATCTTACTTACTTAAAAACTCCAAAAAATTTAAAACAAAAACATCTAAAACTTCTTTCTTATCATCACGGCGATCAGAACTATCCACAAAAACATCAAAACTCATATCAATATTTCTATCACTATCATATATAGAAACAAAAACTTGATTGTCTTCTCCAAATTCATTATTAGGATCCTTCTTTCCAAGTTTACCAGTAACCCCTATACCATAATTACTTTGAGTAAACTTGCAAATAGCCTTAGCCATCGATAAAGCCGTTTCCATACTATAAACTGTATACTTATCTATAACATCACTACTGACACCCATTTTAATCTTAAAATCATTAGAATAAGTAACTGCACTAAAATTTAAAACACTACTTGCTCCAGGTACATTTGTAATTGCATTAACAATTGCTCCGCCTGTACAAGATTCCATTGTACTAATTGTCTTTTGACCATCCTTTAAAATTTTAACAATTTTTTCTAAATTTTCTTTCATCAAATCACCCCAAAAATAATTATACACCAAAAAAAGAAGGCTAGCGCCTTAATTTTAAATTTTTTTGATAAGTTGAATAAACCATCTTTAAAGATGTACCGTCAACATCAGCCGCATGATAACCACTAAAGTCTAAATCTCTAATTAAATTATCTAAAACTCGGCGATTATAATCATGTAAATCATCTTCATAATTATCATAAACACCTAAAATAACTCTAGTATCAGCCTTTGTAATTTCAGGAATTCTTGCAAAAAGTTTAACTAAAGGATAAACACTTTCAAATGGTAAAACGGCATGTACTAACCTAACGCGAGCAAGTTTAGCCGGATTTTCAGCTAAAGTTGTTAAAGCATCTAAACTACAAAGTTTAAAATTATCCCCCATAAACTTGCTGACAACTAATCCATCATCATTGACAACCTCTAAAGCCAAATAATTAGAATCATTATAATTTTCTAATCTTGATAACTGTCTGCCAAAAAAATCAGCATATTTTTCTAAACTTCTCTCCCTTAAAGAAGAACTTACATTTAAATCCTTCTCATTATTTTTTGCATCTATATTGCTTCTTACATCCAACTTCGGTAAAACTGCATTTTTTAACATTTTTTCCACCTCTTTCTTTTAAAGCTCCCATATTGTACCACAAAATAAAATAATGTCAAATTGACAAAAAATAAAAACGAAGTAAATTACTCCGTTCTTAAAGCCTCAACTGGATCCTTCTTAGAAGCTATTTTTGCTGGTATAGCCCCACCAATTACCGTCAAAGTTAAACTAATAATAATTAAAATAACTGCATGTAATGGATTCAACTTAGCCACATTAGCTAAACCAGATAAACTTTCAATAATTACATTTGTTGGTATTGTAAGTAAATAAGCCAAAATAACTCCAAGAACACCAGAAAAAATACCAATAATAAATGTCTCAGCATTAAATACTCTCGTAATATCTTTCTTTCTTGCACCTAAAGCCCTTAAAATACCAATCTCCTTAGTTCTCTCTAAAACTGAAATATAAGTAATAATTCCTATCATAATTGAAGATACTACTAACGAAATTGACGAAAAAGCCACTAAAACAATTGTAATAGCATCCATAATATCCCCTGACAAACTAGATATCATCTCCGCCATATCTGTATACTGAATAATATCCTCTTCTGTTTTACCATCATTATACTTATCTAAATAACTAATAATATTATCCTTCGTCTCAAAATCTTTAGGATAAATATAAATAGCCGAAGGCACCGTATCAGCCCCTAAATAACCTAAAAACATCTCTTTAGTCATTGTTTCACTAAAATCTTGATGAGTTAAAACATTATAATCCAAAGATTCTTGCATTAAAACTATTTCAGAATTTTTATTTTTATCTATAACCTCATCAGCCAAAGCCTTTGTATAAAAAAGTCCATTTCCTGATGTAATAAGTTCCTTATCTTCTTTACCTCGAACAATTGCCATAATCTTAACCGTCTTACTACTATCACTATTATAAAGTTCTTCTAAATCAGGATTAATAGCAAAATTATTGCCAACTTTCATATAATAATCATCATTAAAAACAACCTTAATTTCCTTATTTAAAATATCCTCAAAATCAGCTTCTTTATCAAATCCTAAACTTTCTAAAATAGATAAATTAATCTGATTGCGACTATTAACAACTAAAACTAAACCAGCTTCACTACTGAGATCGCCTGCAAGAACATCATAATTTTTTTCAAGTATTCCTTTATCATTTGGACTCTCAGGAAGCATATTACTAGTTAAATTAGAACCATTATCCACTAAACTATAACCATCAGCATTTTTACTAACCAAATTAACACTAGTTCCCCTAACATATGAAAGCCCAGAAACATTATCCATATCCATATTATCGATATAATTAACAAAATCAGAAGTAATAATATTTGTATGAATAACTTTTTCCTTTAAATCATCTTGAGCATATATTTTTTTAGAAGAAGGATACTTCTTTAAACCATTATTACCTTTAAGTTCATTTAACGTATCAGCATCCATCTGCACGGTTTGATTAGTAATCATAATTGGTGACTGCGCTAAAGAATTAGCTTCAAAATTTTCAACCTCAATATTAAAACCATTAGAAAGCGATAAAATTAAAGCAATACCAATAATTCCAATAGAAGAGGCAAAAGCCGTCAAAATAGTTCTTCCCTTTTTTGTTCTAATATTTCCAAACGATAACTTCAAAGCATTCCAAAAACTCATTGAAGTTTTTTTGATATTTAAATTACCACTCGAGCTATTCAAGATAGCAGGATTACTGTCACTTAAAACACAGCCATCTTTAACTTCAACAATTCTTGAAGCATAATTCAAAGCAAGTTCACGGTTATGCGTAACCATAATAACTAACTTATCCTTTGAAATTTCTTTTATAAGCTCCATAATTTGCTGACTTGTCTTACTATCCAAAGCCCCCGTAGGCTCATCAGCTAAAATTATTTTAGGATCATTAGCAAGAGCCCTTGCAATAGCTACCCGCTGCATCTGTCCACCAGAAAGTTGATTTGGCTTTTTATAAGCATGTTCCTTAAGTCCTACTTTTTCAAGTAAACTAAGAGCCTTATTTCTTCTTGATGTCAAACTCTCTCCACTAAGCGTCATACCCATCATAGTATTTTCTAAAACAGAAATATGCCCGATTAAATTATAACTTTGAAATACAAAACCAACCGCATGATTACGATAAGCATCCCAATCCTTATCTTTAAATTTTTTAGTAGACTTGCCATCGATAATCAAATCGCCTGATGTATATCTATCTAAACCGCCAATTATATTAAGTAACGTCGTCTTACCAGAACCAGAAGGTCCTAATATTGCAACAAATTCATTTTCCCTAAAAGATAAATCAGTTCCTTTTAAAGCATGCTGCACAAAATCTCCTGTTTTATAATCTTTCTTAATAGAATTAAGCTTAAGCATAATAACACCACCCTTTTAGATTAAAAGAAGGGCTACGCCACTTTTGCCAATGTCGTATCTCTAACTGCTGAATTAACTAACTCTTGAAGTAACTGTCCATATTTAAACTTGGTATCCTTAACAGTTAATAAATCATAATCATATTGCGGATCCATCAAAATTGTAGAATCGCCTTTATCCAATTCATCTAATTCTCTAACTAAAGTTACATAAATTATTTCATATTTACTTTCTAAATTATATCTTGCACTAATATCACTTAAAATCTTTTTACTAGTCACATTCATCGATATCATTGGTAAATACTTCTCCTTAGCAAGACCATCCGCAATCATCGTATAAGCATTAATCAAACTAAGTAATTTCATTTCACTATCTTTATTTTTCAAAACAAAATCATCATTAATCTCATAAACCACATAACGTATAAAACTATTGCCACATTGATCTAATAACTTAAAAATCTTCTTAAGTTCATATGCGGCCTCTTTCTCATCACTTGCTTTGCCATATATCATAGCGCCTGTTCTAATACCAGAAGAAGCACATATATTCATATTCTCCGCAAAAATCTTTTCTTCCTTTATATTATCCAAATTCAAACAAGGAATTAATGCTAAATTAACTTTCTTTTTCTGTAAATCACGAATATCTTTCTGATTTAACTTATCACCATCTAAAATTTTTTGAGCCAAAAACTCAGTTCCTATATTCTCTACTTTATTATAATTTTCCTCTAAAGAACTATTTGAAACTTCTATCGGTTCAGGAATAGATTCCGGCTCTAAAACCTCAGTTTCCTCCAAATTATTACTCTTATCAAAAACCTCATTAACAGGTGTCAATAAAACACTACTCTTATTTATCAAAACTTTAGGCTTTTCTAACTCTTTTTTTCTTTTTTCTTCTAAATATAATTTATATTTATCTAAAATTGCCTCAAGCGCTCTTGGGTAATTAGCTGTATCAAAATCAAAATCAGGCCACTTAATTGTCCTATAATCAATATCGCCTTTCATACAAGCATAACTTAAACTACCCTCTAAATAATCAACAGCTAAATTATAAACACGTACCCAAGCTTTACGATAACCAGCTTCTCCTTTATTAGGAATAGTTACTATATTCTTTAACTTACTGTTAGGTACATCAACCCAAACTTCACGCCCCTTCGCAACCATAAAATTATTAGGTTTTAATAATTGTGATTTTATCCAATCAATATGATCTCGCGTAACATCGCGAATTTGATTAACTAAAGCCCCTGAATCTTTTTCATTAATCATTTCATCACCCGCTCTATTATTATCAATATAATTATACATCTTATTTACACATCATGTCAATAATTACATAAGAAAATCCCTTAAAATTAAGGGAATAATTAAAATTTAATTTTTTTAGAAACTTTGTAAAATAATTCCGTAAATAAATTGAAAAATACTATAGCTATCATAAATAAAGCTAAAATTAAAACTAATAATTTTAAATTAAGTATCACAAGTGAAAATAAATTTCTTAAAAAGATAACTTCTAAAACAAATAAAATAAATAAAATTATAAATAAACCTCTTCTTAATTTATTAAAAGGCAAACTTATCCTATACAAAAGCATAAAACCTGTAAGTCCTGTTAAAATAACACATAAAGTTGATACCTCCGCCTCTGTTAAACGAATAATATTTGGCAATAACACAATTATCAAAACATTAGTCACTATCGTAAGTGCAGTCGGAATAGACTTTTTCAAAACATTAACAATTATTTTACCATTAATTCGTTCATTATTTGGCTCCAAAGCCAAAATAAATGATGGTATCCCTATAGTAACTACGCTAGTTAACGTAAGCTGAATTGGTTCAAATGGATAACTAATTGGTAAAAATACAAATAATATAGCCAAAAGTGTCGCATAAGTTGTCTTACAAAGAAATAAAGAAGAAGATCTTTGAATATTATTAATACTTCGTCTTCCTTCCGCCACTACCTTAGGCATTGAAGAAAAATTCGAATCAAGCAAAACAAGTTGTGATACATTACGCGCCGCATCACTACCACTATTCATAGCCACACTACAATCAGCCTCTTTCAAAGCAAGTACATCATTAACCCCATCACCAGTCATTGCAACAGTATGCCCAGAAGCTTTTAAGGCCATAATAATTTCCTTTTTCTGTGAAGGCTTTACCCTACCAAAAATATCATATTTATCAGCAATTTCTATAATAGGTAAAGAACATTTACTCATATCAATATATCTAACATCTTCAAGTCCAACCTTCTCAGCTACACCAGCTACTGTCAGTGGATTATCGCCAGAAATAAGTTTTATCTTAACACCTTGTTCCTTAAAATAATTCAAAGTTGCCTTAGCCTCTAATCTTATTTTATCATTAATGACAACTAAAGCCATAGCCTCTATATCAACAGGTAATTTCTTATTTAACTTGTGATTTACTCTGCCAAGTAATACTACTCTGTTACTATTTACATAAAAACTAAGCTCTCTATCAATTTTAGAAGTATCATTAAGTAAAATTTCTGGCGCTCCAAGTACATAACTAACACCTTCAAAACTAATACCAGACCATTTGCTTTGTGAAGAAAAAGGTACAATTTCTAAAACCTTATAATCATTTCGTCGCGCATACTTCTTACTAATTGCCTCCATTGTTTGATTATCACTATCCATATGATAACTCATAAGACCAAGTGCATCCGTAATATCACTCATACTATTTCCATTTAAAGGAACCAGTTTTGAAACTTCCATCTCCCCTTTAGTAATAGTTCCCGTCTTATCAAGACAAATAGTGTCCACTCTAGCAAGCGTCTCAATACAATAAAGTTCCTGAACTAATACATTATATTTAGAAAGCCTAATAACACTAATAGCTAATACCGTACTAGTAAGTAATACTAAACCTTCCGGTATCATCCCTATTAAAGCCGCTACCACATGAATTGTTGTATCACGAAAAGTTCCATTATCTATTTGACTGAAAAAAAGTAATATTCCAATCGGAACAATAGCAATCGAAATATATTTAATAATCTTATTGATAAAATTCATAATCTCTGAATTAACTTTTTTAATATATTTTGCCTCAGCCGATATCTTAGCAGTATAATTTTCCGCGCCAACATGAATAACCTCTGCTAAAGCCATGCCACTTACAACAAAACTTCCAGATAATATTTCCATACCACTATTTTTTGTCACTGATTCAGACTCACCTGTAATAAGTGACTCATTAACCAAAATCTCACCAGATATAATTTTACTATCAGCTACAATCTGATTACCAGCTCTAAGTTTAACAATATCTCCCAAAACAAGTTCATAAATACCAATTTGTTTTTCTATTCCATCCCTAATTACCATAACTTTACTTTCATTAAGTAAAGATAACTTATCAATTGTAATCTTACTTCTAATCTCTTGAATAGTACTAATTAAAGTATTACAAAATACTACCCCTAAAAAAAGTAAATTTTTATA
>CALVRS010000050.1 GCA_944358725.1 uncultured Bacilli bacterium | reverse complement strand
TATTTTTAGGTATAGCTTCGATACTATTTTTTAAAATATTGACAAATACTTGAGTTAATCTATTATAATCAGCTTGGATATAAATATCGTCATCAATTATTTTTGTTTTTAATTCTATATTATTTTTATGACACAGCATTTTAATACTTTTAGTGACTTCTTCGATTAATAGGTTTATATCGATTATATCTTTATTTATTTTAACTTTATTCATGGCAAGAAAATCTTCTAAGAGCAACAGTGTTCGATTGATTTCATCTTTTAATATAGGAATATATTTTTCAAAGTGTTTTGGATTTTCTTTATCAAACATGTCTAAATAGCCTTTACATACAGCTATTGGATTTTTAATTTCATGGGTTATTCTAAATAACGATGTTTTTATTTGTTTATTTCTTTCTATTTCTTTAATGGTCATATGAAGTTTTAAAATATCTTCAGTTTTATTTAAAAGGTTTGTTATTAATAATGACAAAAGGTATAGAAACAAGCCTTGAATAATTATTTCTGGAATATGTATTGGGGAAAAAGTATTATAGCTTACAAGAATTATTATAAATATTGTTTTTATTATAGAAAAGGTTAAAATAAAGTTATGAATAGTTAATTTTTTAGACATTTTTAAATAAAAGAGAAAATAAATTAAATATTCTAATAAGATTATTAAAAGATAGTTTTGATAGAAATTATAATAATATATGATCATAATTAATGAAGTTATAGCAATGGATGGGCTTGATTTTTTTATATATGAAATGATTAATGGCACATTGATAATTATGAATGGAATGCCACTATATAATGGATTTGTATATTTTAATATTAAATATAGAACCGAGAAAATTGTTACAGCAAATAGTAAATCATTTTCTTTTTTATTAAAGGTTTTTGTGTACGCTAAATACAGTAAATATATTGCAAGGGGGAAAGTTATTAAGACAACATCTAAAATCATTGTATCAATTATTTTCATTTTTATCACCGACATTATTTTACAAAATTTATATGTCGAAGTTTGTCGAATATTGAAAAAAATAATATTTTTATGAAAAAAACCTTTGATTAAAAGGTTAATTACATTTTTGCTGTGAACAAGTATCTACATAAGTGTATTTATATTGATTGTTTTCACTATCATAAGTTATTCTAACACATCCGGTCATTGTTTTATTAGTTGTTGGGTCAATAATATCTTTATTGCTTTCTATGTATCCTTCTTTTTTTAGAAAATCTAATTCAATATCGCAAGTGTTTTCTTGGGGATTTCGCCAATTTTGTGTACTCCATCTTTCAGCTGCATTTAAGATTCTATTTTTTTGTTCTTCTAAGGTATCTTCTTTAGAACCATTGATAATTCCAACAATTGTTGGTACAGTTATGGATGCTAGAATACCTAAAATAACAATAACTGCTAATAATTCAATAAGTGTAAAGCCTTTATTTTTCATTATACCACCTAGCTTAAATTATACGTTCTTTGATTTGGTGTGTCAATAAAGTAAGGTCACAATCTCCAAAGATTTTCATTTTTTTTAAAAAGTGTAAAGCTGATGTTTGATTATTATATTTTTAATTATATAAATATTTTTGACAATATTTTATTTATCATTTATTATAATTAATGGATGTGATTAATTATGAAAAGTGTAGGAATAATTTGTGAGTATAATCCATTTCATTATGGGCATTTATATCACATAAATAAAATAAAAAAAATGTTTCCTGATTATGTAATTATTGCGGTTATTAATGGTAATTTTACACAAAGAGGAGACGTTAGTATAATTGACAAATGGAAAAAGACGGAAATTGCTTTGAATTATGTAGATTTAGTTATTGAGCTTCCTTTTGTTTTTGGAACGCAAGCGGCTGATATTTTTACTAAGGCTGGATGTGATATTTTAAAGGCTTTAGATGTTTCGTCTTTTGTTTTTGGCAGTGAAAGTGATGATATAGAATATTTAAAAAAGATTTGCACTATTCAAAGAAGTGAGGAGTATGGTTTACATATTAAAAAATATTTAGATATGGGATTTAATTATCCTTCTAGTTTAGCTAAGGCTTTAAAAGATTTTGGTATTTCTTTAGAGAATAATCCTAATGATTTATTAGGGATTGGATATATTAGAAATTTAGATGGTATAGATATTAGGACTATAAAGAGAACTAATGATTATCACAGTTTAAATTTGAGCAAAATTTCAAGTGCGAGCAGTATTAGAGAGGCTTTAAAAAATAACAAGGATGTTTCTGATTATGTACCTTCAGTATGTTTTGACAAGTTAAATGACTTACACTTTTTTGATGATTATTTTGATTTACTTAAGTATAAGATAATAAGTACTGATGATTTGAGTATTTATCAGACTGTTGATGAGGGCATTGAAAATAAGATTAAGAGGAATATTTTAAAGGCTCATAATATAGATGAACTTATTAATTTAGTTAAGTCTAAAAGATATACTTATAATAAACTTAAAAGGATGTTTTTGCATATACTATGTTCTTTTACAAAGGAAGAGGCTAAAAGATGCGAAAAGCCTAAATATATTAGAGTTTTAGGTTTTAATAGTAAGGGACAAAAGTATTTAAGTGAGGTTAAAAAGAAATGTGCACTGCCAATTATTAGCGGTTATGACGGCAAATATGAAGCTTTGAGTATCGAAAGCAGGGTTACAAATATTTATAATATTAAAAAAGATGGTTTTTTAGAGGAATATAAGCATAAGCCTATAATCCGCTAACCATCTTTTTAGATTGTATCAATTTTTAAGAAATTAGTCGTTTTAACTTCGTGCATTCTAGGGAAACCACCTGTTACAATAACGATATCGCCTTTTTTCAAGTTCATAAATTTAGCGGCTTCTTTTTTACAATATTCCATAAGTTCATCTAGGTTATTATAGTACCCAACGATTACTGGATATACTCCATAGTTAAGGGCGAGTGCTTTAGCTACTTTACTATCTGGACAAGCAGCTACTATTAATGATTTTGGTTTTAATGTACTAATTTTTTTAGCACTATAACCACTAGTTGTGGCGGCAATGATTGCTTTGACATCTAATAGATTGGCACTTTCTACTACGTTATGAGCGATGGCTGATGGAATATTATTTTCTTTAGCATATGATTTTTGATTAGCATAGTCATAATATTTTTCAGCTTCTTCACAAGTTTCAGCCATGTATTTAACGGCATCAGCTGGGTGTTTACCAATTGTTGTTTCGCCTGATAACATTACAGCATCGGTTCCATCTAAGACTGCATTAGCTACGTCTGATACTTCAGCACGAGTTGGTCTAGCACTTGTATACATAGATGCGAGCATTTCTGTTGCTACGATTACGGTTCTACCTTTTTGACGACATTTCTCAATGATTTCTTTTTGAAGTACTGGAAGTTTATTCATTGGCATTTCTACACCAAGATCTCCACGAGCTACCATAACTCCGTCACTTGCTTCGATAATTTCATCGATGTTATCGATGGCTCTATGGCTTTCTACTTTAGAGATTATTTGGATGTTCTCTTTACCCTGCTCTTTTAGAAGCTCTCTAGCTGCTAGAACATCTTCTTTTGAGCTTACAAATGATAAGGCTAGAAAATCACCGTCGTGCTCGCAAGCATAAATGATATCTTTTTTATCTAATTCACTGATAAATGGCATGTTTAGGTGAACACCTGGTACGTTAACGCTTTTACGGCTTCCTAAAACACCGCCATCAATTATTTTACAGTTTATTCCATTAGGTAATTTTTCAATTACTTCTAATTTCATTAGACCATCTTCTAATAAAACGGTACTACCTACTTCAATGCTATCTAAAGCGTCTTTATAGTTTACGGTAATAGCTTCTTCAGTACCTAAGATATCGTCTTTGACGATTTTAATTGTTTTTCCTTCGACTAGATTTATTTGGTCATCAGTCATATTTCCTGTACGGAAATCTGGTCCTTTAGTGTCAAATAAAACTGCTATATGTGAGCCTAATTCTTCATTTGCTCTTTTTACTAAGCTTAAGGCATTTGATTTTTCTTCTTCAGTGGCATGAGAGAAGTTAATTCTAGCAACGTTCATGCCGTTTAATACCATTTGTTTAAATGTTTCATATTTGGCACTGCTTGGACCAATTGAACAAATTATTTTTGTTTTTTTCAT
>CALVRS010000049.1 GCA_944358725.1 uncultured Bacilli bacterium | reverse complement strand
CAATCAATTTATATATATGCATTAATGATGGATTTGAACCACAAATATAGAATTTTGCGGTAACCATATATTGACTATACCACCATCTATCTATATTGGATACCATATTTTTCACATATGGAAATAATTTATACTTTTCTATAATCATATCTATTATTAAAGACAAAGATGTATTAGTAGACATATTACTTTGATGTATAATATAATTCCCCACTATATCACTCATAATAAATGCATCGCCTGCACAGAGAGCACGTAAATATATTATACTATCATTAACCATTTTGACTGATTCAAAATCCACTTTTAATAAATTAGACACATTAAAAATTGTTGTAAAAGTACTCAATGGTTTATCGATTTTAACTTGGAAATGCTCTAAATATTCTTTTTTTTCAATTCTGCCCTGATAATTTAGAACAAAATTTTCTTCTCTCTCTTCAGAAATGAAATATTTATTTGCTTGACCACTTACAAAGCTTAAATCGGGATTACTTTCTAAAATAGAAATTGCCTTTTCAAAAAAAGTAAAATCAATATAATAATCATCATCATCCATAAAAATGACATATTTTCCACTACAAGCTTTAAAACCTTTTCTTCTACTTTCACCAGCATTGAGATGACATTTATTATTTATTACCTTTATATTTTTACTTACTATCTTTTTTACTTCTTTTTCTACATCATAGTTGGAACAATCATTTACTATAATTATTTCCCAATTAGTATAGGTTTGAGATAATATTGAACTAATGCATTTCTTTAACATTTCTTTTCTATTATACGTCGGGATAACTATGCTAATCAGCTCCATCTTTCTATTCACTCCTCTCTAATATCATCTAAATATCGATCATTTACCAGTAGGCGTTCCCTCATTGTATTCAATCCTTTATCTAAAACCTTCAAATAGCTATGATTATTTTTACAAACACTATCGACTATTTCAACTATTTCATCTACATTTGAATTCAAAATATTTGAAGAGTACTTCATCATATCAAACATTTGAAATAATGATGCAACTTTTGTTTGCCAAATCAAACCATATGTCGGTATTTCTTGTGTCATCCCTATTATTATAGAATGCATTCTAGATCCAATTATAAAATCTGTTATTTCATACAAATCATAAAGATCTTTCAATCCTTTGATTGTTATCTTCTTGAATTTGCATTTATTCTGTAAATAATCAATATATTCATAATCCATTTGCTCTGTTCCAAAAACTATCACTTGATATTTTTTTGACAATTGATTAATTAAATCAATATATAAATTTTCTACCTTACTTATATCTGATTTTTTGTTATAAATTAATTGAGGATTTATTATGTTAACTGCAATATATTCTCTTTTTTTTTGGCTATTATTCTTTTTTAGTAAGAAGGCTGGATCCGCTGATAGCTTAGCTTTTTCCTTATCTTCATTCCTCTTGCAATAGGTATCAAATAACTCTTTTGATTTCTCATCTCTAAAGGTTATGAAATCTGCTTGATCTAAAACTTCCATACACATTTCTGTTTGATACTTATTTTTAAATGGACCAATTCCCACGGAAAAAATACATACTTTTTTATTATACTTTTTTATTTTTTGTATAAAATAATTTAATCTAGCAGCAGATAAAGAATAATCAAAAATATCAAATACCATATTCCCTCCACCAATAATTACAAAATCTGCTGTCTCAATTAACTTTTCTAATTTTTGTTCATTCATATCATCTAAGTATTTTTTTGCCTCATATCCCTTGTAAATAATATACTTACCACCCAAAACAGAAAATATGGTCTTTGCAATATGTCGCCACCCCATAACACTAGATCTTTTTTTCTCAGGAATATTGTTTATATCTGTTATTTTGGCTATATTTTGTGAATATGATACTGGAACAACTTCTATGCCATGTTTTTCAACTTGTTCCATTAAAGATTTGGCAAGCACCAAATCACCTATATTGGTAGAATTAAAAAAACTTATTAAAATACATTTCATTGTTTTATATTCCTCTCTATCGAAGCCATTTTATGGACGGTTTACTATTAAATATTGTAGAATAACTATAATATCTATTATTCCCACCACAAATCGTTAATATTATAAATCCAATAATAAAGAAAACTACCATCTTTCGTATTTTAAATCTTTTATTTTTATAAAAAAATAGTGGATAATATCTAGGAATCAGCATACACATTTGAAAAATCCCTAAATAACTTATTCTTATTATTGTAATATAACGAAGTGACAAAATTAAAAATGGTAGTGAGAAAATCATTAAATTTAAACGTTTTTTATCATCCTTATTATAAATTCTAGGGTAAATTTTATAGTAAGTATATATTACAATAGATATATATGCTAACGACGCAAACTTGAAAATCATAGAAGAACTTGAGTTTTGATATACCGAATAATCTGAAAATATTGGTATCTTAGTCAAAATGAATTCAAGCATTTGATTATAAAATAGTGTGATAAATAATGAAAGAATACATATAGCATAAAAATATATTTTCTTCTTTAACTCTAATGCTGACAAAATCATCAATCCTATAATAAGAATAGAACTTAAATGAAATATGATTGCTATAAAAGATAACATACTAAATGTTATATATTCTTTTTTTAAAAATTTCTCATACGCAAATACTAAAATAACTAAAGCTAAGCTTTGCTTTAAAATATTATTTGTTATAGTAAAAAAATCTAAGCACATAAATATAAAAATTGACATAGTTACATTATCAGAATTTTTTCTAAAATAATAAATAATCAATGGATAAATTATTATTGCCACCATAACAAAATTTAAAAATTCAAATCTATTAATTTGTTTTATCAAATTTGCCAATATATAGTACCCTTTATCAGAAAATATATCAAAGTTTAAGATAGTGATATCTTGAATATTTCTAAAATTGTAAATTTTATAATATTCAAAATAATCACTCCCAAAATTACATCTGATAGATGAAGTGATAACCAATATACAAACCATCAGTATATCATTCCAATGAATGCGCCTTCTTTTACGTTCTAGTACAAAGTGCATTATACATAAACTTAAAATACATAATAAATAAACTAAACCATATATAATAATACGTATATTACTATTCACTTTTATCAAATCCTTCATATATTTTTTCTAATATTTTTGCATTACTTTTATTTGAAAATTTTATAAAATCATTCAAATTAATATATTCTCTTGATTGTTTTTGAGATAATATTTCTTGAACCCAGATATCACACCCTTGGTCTATTGGTTTTCTTATCACTGACTTTGAAATATTTAATTCTGTTGGTAGTGTTTCATTAATAATACATGGCAAACCATTTATTTCTGCCTCAACTACCGATAACCCTAATCCTTCATACAAAGAAGGAAATAAGAAAATGTCAAATACATTTAATAATTCATTAATATTATCTCTTTTTCCAAGAAGTATTGCATAGTTATTTAAATATTTTTCATCTATTTTTTTTTCCAAGAACTCTTTTTGTGGACCCTCTCCAATAATAATTAGCTTATAATTCAAACCTTTTTGTACTATTTTTTCCAATACTTCTAATAAAAAAGTATGGTTTTTTATACCATCTAATCTACCGGTAGTTCCTAAAACAATTGTATCATCGTCAATAGAAAGCTTCTTCCTAAATCTACTTCTTAAAGAGAAATCAAATTTAAATTTTTCTATATCAATAGAATTATTTAAAATGGTGATATTCTTTTTTTTCCACACATTCTTAGG
>CALVRS010000048.1 GCA_944358725.1 uncultured Bacilli bacterium | reverse complement strand
ATAATTCTAATTCCGTGAATTGCGAAGCAGTCATCTACTACTACTGATACGATACCACGCATACGGTTTTCACTGTCGACTTTACGAACGTTGACTGATGTGATTTTCAAGCTAACCTCTCCCTTCTAGCATGATTTCATTTTCAGTATACAATATTTTATTAGAAAAAGTCAAGTAAAATAGTGGTTTATTCATATATTTTGATAGTTTTTGTAATAATATCGGCATATGAGAAAGATTTAATGATTTTACTTTCAGTTAATTCTATTAAAAAAACACAGTTATATAGTTTGATTATTTTAGCGTCATAGGTTTCTGATTTGTTTCTTCCAAGGTTACATTTTATTTTGACTTTTTTATTAAGATGGGGTTTTAATTCTTCTTTGATGGTTTTTAAGTTATATAGTTTTTTAACGGGGATAACCAACATACATGGTTCCTTTCGTTATAATACCGCCCATCCCATCTTTCCCATATTTAGTTCTATCTAGGATATCTTTGATATCAATATCTTTATTGATATCGGATAAGCTCATTTTTGCAGCTACTATTGCAGGGTCTAAGGCATGGATATTTATTCTTTTTGGACTAGAGGCAAAGTTGGCGCCAGCTCTTATTAATTCTTCATAGTATGATGAGCATCCTCCAGCTATGACGATAAGTTTTTCATGACTATTTTCATATTTACGAGCTTCTTTGATGGCGTCTGAGAAGTATTTACTGTTTTTATAGGCTTTTATATCATCTAAATTACCTTTTCTTTTATAGTAAGCATCATGTCCTGTTATGACTACGATATTGGGTTTATATTCATTTAACCATTTTTGCATATTTTCAGGCATGTTTTGTTCTTCTTCGTTTATACCCATTGCCCATATGTTGATATCTTTATAATAATCTAAACATCTTTTTAAAAAATCTTTATCGCTATCTATATGAAGAATTTTACCTGGAAGATAGAAAAAATCATTACGATCTAAGTCTTCTTTTTTTTGTATGCGCTCTAAGAAAGGTTTTTCTCCTTCGATATCCCCTCCTTCGTGTTTTTTTAAGTCTGTTATGGCACTATCGACAAGTAAGCGGACATTGATACCTTTTAAAATACATATTTGATTTTCTATTTTGAGTATTTTAAAGACGATATCATTATTATGAGAGTTACGGGTTACTAAGTCTCCTACTTTAAAATCCATATTATCACCCAAATAAGTATATGTAGGGTTTTTATTTTTTATAACAAAAAAAGTTCCACTTTGGAACTATTTGTTTTGGATATGTTTTAATTTGTTAATTCTACTATTTAATAAAGTACATATTTTATTTATTCTTCGGTCAGTTATTTTGGTTATATATTTATATTTATTTAATAAGTGTTCAAACTCTTCTACTATGCCATCTAATTTAGATAAATCAAATCTATTAATGTCTTTTATATTTTTTATTATTTCATCAAAGTTAGATATTTTATAAAAGAATCTTCCTTCTCCTTGAATAATTATTTCTTCTTCATTGTAATCTAAAATGTTTAAAGATTGACCACTATCAAATATTGGAGCTATATCTATCCATTTTAAGGTATTTACATTTCTAATTATTCCGAAGTTGTTTAAATGTCTATCTTCATTCATGATTATATAATCTAAAATCAACATGTTTTCTATTTTTTCTCTTACATTTTTTATATTATTCTCTTCTAATATTTTAATATATTCTTCATAGGCATATTCTTTTTTTTTAGTATTATATAAAATTTGAGAAGCTGGAACTAATTCAGTATCGGTATTTATAAAGCAGGCACATTTAGAAACTACTTTACCAGAAACTATATCTAGCTCATAATTAGTATGATCAAAGCCTAATCTTTGACATATCATGGATGCTAATACTTCATTAAAAGGCTGCATTATTTCATTTTTATATCCCCCTTTTAATAGGTATCTTGTTTTATCTTGAATAATCCAGGTTTTTTTTAATCTTCCATCAGTAGTATTATTTGGTGAAAGAAGGTTTATTTTAGTATTAAAATAATGAGAACTAGAAAAAGTGGCGTTTGTAAAATCGGCTGATTCAAAATCATGCTCAAAGAAATTTATATCTTTATATTCTATTTGATTATTATATGGTTTTATAAAATATTGATCTGATAAAGATAGTCCAAATGCTTTAGTTAACAATTCTTCAGCTGTTTTTATACCTAATTTATTTAGTAATAAATCTAAATCATCTCTCCAAGCAGGTATTCCTCTTCCTTTAAACCAATTAGTTAAAGTGATTATATCTTTTTCATTGTTTTTTAAGGCTTTTTCAATAATAACTGGAGCATATTTTAAATTTTTTATTTCATAAATCTTAGTAAATACAGCAACTTTTTCATTATATTCAGCTACTAAAACTTCGATATTTTTATTCATCAAAATCACTTTCATATGTATGCGCCTCTTTCTTTATATATTTTACCATAATTAATGAACAAAATGCCAAAATAAATTTGACATTAGTTTACCTCACGGTAAACTGTTTCTACTTCATAGGAATCTTAGATTCCTCCATATAGAGTATTGGATAGTCTTATGCCCTAACTTATATTTGTCAAAATTTATGTTTAAACAAATTGTTCAATACTTTTCATATATATTTTTAAACCTTCAAACATTATATTTACTGATGCATTATAATCACGGTCATGTTTTGTATGACATACTGGACATTCCCATTTTCTTATTCTTAAATCTTTTACTTTTTTATTTTGATAATTACAAATATTACATATCTGACTGCTTGGATAATATCTATTTATTTGAATTATTTTTTTATTATTCCAATTTGCTTTATATTTAAGCATCCTTATTACCTCAGAAATGGGATTTTCATTTAGTCCTTTTGCTATATAGTGATTTTTCTGCATATTTTTTACATCTAAATTTTCAGTTACTATAATGTCATTTTCTTTTATTAGTTTATTTGTTATATTATGTATCATATGTTTTCTAGCATTTCTTATCTTTTGATACATTCTTTGTATTTTTAATTTTAGTTTATATCTATTTTTACTTCCTTTTTTACATCTTGATATTCCTCTTTGAAGTCCTATTAATCTTTTAGTATTTATTTTAATTTTATTTTCTATTTTCTCATTATAAGATGTTACTATTAAATCTTTTATTCCTAAATCTATTCCTATGATACTATTAGGAGTAAATGACGGTTTAATAAGTTCTTCTTCTATTAAGACACTGATATAATATCGGCCGGCTTCTTTTTTGATAACTGCACTTTTAATATCTCCAAGTATTACTTCTTTATTTCTATATCCTCTTATTTTTGCCTCTTTTAATTTTGGTAAAGTAATAGTTTTATTTTTTAAATCTAGGTTTATGGAATTATATTCTTTACCTTTATAACTACTTTTAATATTATTTGTTTTATATTTTTCGTAAACACCTTTTGCTTTAAATCTAGGATATCCACTTCCTTTATAAAACCTTTTAAAAGCATCTTCTAGGTTAAATAAGCTATTTCTTAAAGCGCAGCTATCTACTTCTTTTAACCACTCTTTTTCTTTAGATAGTATAGGAATTAATTTTATTTGATCATATGCGCTTTTACTTTTACCTATTTCTTTATATTCTTTGATTTTATCATCTAAAAAATAATTATATATAAATCGGCAGCAGCCAATTGTTTTATTAATTAACTCTTCTTGTTTTTTATCTGGATAAAGTCTAAATACATAACCTTTTAATATTTTCATGCCATTACCTTATATCAATGTTGCAACAAATATATCACAAACAACCGTTCTTGTAAATAACTTTTTTTGTAAACTTATTATATTTTACAAAGCAAATTCCTAGTATATAAAAAACAAAAAGTTCCACTTTGGAACTATTTGTTTAATATAGCATCTATTGGTTTAATTCTATTTACTCTACTAATTGAAATAAATGTTATTACTAAAGCGATTATAATGGTAAAGATAAACATACCTAGTGGGACTAATGGGCTTTTTATTATTCCGTTTAAGGTATAATACATATTTCCAAACATACTTTTATTTAATAAATTGCAGGCATATATCCAACCCATAATTGATAATATCCATGATATGAAACCAATTATTAATGATTCATAGGTAAATATTTTTAAGGTGTCTTTATTTCTAGCTCCTAGGGCTCTTAGTATTCCTATTTCTTTTTTAGCATATGATATTGATGTTCCTATGAAGTTTGAAAATAGTAAAATGGCAAATAATACAAAGATTAAACTGACTACTAATATGTATTTATATAGTGCTTTATATGTACCAATGACCGTAGATATATCTG
>CALVRS010000047.1 GCA_944358725.1 uncultured Bacilli bacterium | reverse complement strand
AAATAAATGAAAAAAGGAGTTATTATTCAACTTTATATGAAGATAAATTAAAAGGAATAATATCAGAAAATGATTTTATTATGT
Source organism: uncultured Bacilli bacterium (assembly GCA_944358725.1). Taxonomy (GTDB): domain Bacteria; phylum Bacillota_I; class Bacilli_A; order RF39; family UBA660; genus Coprosoma. The sequence goes on along the minus strand of CALVRS010000047.1, from coordinate 4,107 downwards.
TTAGGGATAAATTTAATCAAGAATGTGAAGAAAAAGAAAAAAGATTAGCTGTTTTAGAGGAGCAAATCCTTGAAATATCTAATAAAAAAATAGATGTTGATAACAGTATTAAGGTTTTTGAAAAATATAAGCATATTACTGAGTTAACTAAAGAAATTGTTGATGAATTTATTGATTGTATTTGGATTGGAAAAGTTGATGAGCAAACTGGAATAAGAGATGTTGAAATTGAAATGAACATCATTAAACTTGTCTAATTGCTCCGTGTTATAAAGAAAGCCGGTCATGGGGGAACGGATCCTGGGGCAGTTAGTTCTTCAGGAGTTAGAGAAAAGGATTTAACTTTGATGATTAGTCAGTATATGTACGATGAGTTTAAGAAAAGAGGTGTGCCGGTTACTTTGGTGCGTTCTGCTGATGAGACGTTGTCGCCGACTGAGAGGGTTAATAGAATTTTAGAAGCTTATGGGGATAATCCTAATGTGGTAATTATTTCTAATCATATTAATGCAGCGGGTAGTGCGATAAAAGGAGCCGAAGGAGCAGAGGTTATTTATGCTTTAAGGGATGACAGTAATTTAGCTTTTAATATTTTACAGGCTTTGGGTAATGCTGGTCAAAAGATGCGTAAGTTTTATCAAAGAAGACTTCCTAGCGATACTTCTAAAGATTATTATTTTATTCACAGAAATACTGGTCAAAATACACATCCAGTTATTGTAGAGTATGGTTTTATTGACAATCCAGAAGATTTAGCTAAGATTCAAAATAATTATAAGGAATATGTTGATGCGGTTGTCGATGCAGTTATTGCAACGGCGGAAGGCGAGGTTATTTCTAGTGCACCTTTGGGTGATAATTATTATGTTGTTAAAAATGGTGATAGTTTATGGAGTATTGCTAGTAAATATGGAATTAGTATTTCTGAGCTTAAAGAGTTAAACAATCTTTCAAGTAATAATCTTACAGTAGGGCAGGTATTAGAAATACCAAGTAAAAAAAGTGAAGAGGGAACTTATACAGTTAAAGCAGGTGATAGTTTATGGAATATTGCCAATAAATATGGGGTAACAGTATCAGAGATTAAGGATTTAAATGGTCTTTCTAGCAACAGTTTAATGATAGGGGATGTTTTAAAAATTCCTTCTGATAATGTCTATACGGTTAAAGCAGGCGATAGTTTATGGAGTATTGCCAATAAATATGGAGTTACGGTATCAGAGATTAAGGATTTAAATGGTCTTTCTAGTAATAGTTTAATGGTAGGTCAGGTTCTTAGAATTCCTTAAAGATTAGTTAATATTTTTAACAAGGTCAAAATTATATCCTTGTTTTTTCATGTTTTTAATAAAAGTATCTAGAGCTAGATAGTTACCTTTATTTTTAGGATGAATTAGATATATGGCTCCGTTATGAACTCTTTTGGTTAGTTCATTTAGAGCTTTTTCTTTAGAAATATCTTCCCCAAAGTCCATATAATAAGCACTATAGAAATAAGTTTTATATCCTAAATCTTTTATTATTTGTAGGTCTCTATAACTCCATTCGCCTTTTGGATCTCTATATACTTTTTCTATTTCTTTTCCTGTTATTTTGTAGTATGTTTGTTCGACTTCTTTTATTTCATTTAAATATTTAGAAAAATTTTCTTTAGTAGCGAGTGATGGCATGTTTAAATGATTTGCTGTATGATTAGCGATTGTATGGCCAGTGTTTGCCATTTGTTTTATTAATTCAGGATTTGTTTCTATGAATTTTTGACAGAGGAAGAAGGTTGCTTTGACATTATTTTGGTCTAATATGTCTACTATTTCTTTGACATATGTTTCTAAGGAACCTTCGTCAAAGGTTAGATAGAGTGTTTTTTCGTCTGGTCCCATATAGAAGGCGTCATATTTTTTTAATTCATTGATATCAGCGCCGCCTGATGGTCTTTTACCGTCAAATTTGTTATTAGCCCACCAGCCTCTTGATGTGCTATCAATATTATTATAGGTGTCTTTATATGTATTAGTTTCTGGTTTTGTTATTTTGATAAATCTTACGGCTTTGGCGGTTTCGCCTTTAGAGTTAGTAACACTATAAATTAGTTCATAGGTGCCTATTTTTTCGGTTTGGACTAGCCCTTTTATTTTAACATTTTTGGTAATATCGCCATCATTTGGATCGGTAGCTTTATATCCTGGTTCATCATAGGTATTACCTTCTGTTATTTGAATGATATTATTCCCAAATAAAGTGATTTTAGGAATTTCTATTTTATTTTGTTTGATAAATTTTAAATATATAACGGTAGCTGATATAAGTAATGTTAATAAGGTTAAAGCTATTTTTATTTTTTTCTTCATTTTTGTCACCTCAAAATATTATACTTTTTAATTTGTTAAAATATGAAGAAAAAGAAATTGTCCTTTTATTTAAAGTATTATATAATTATTTTAGGAGGATTTGAAATATGAAGATAAAGAAAGATATTAATCCAGCTATTTTTAGAGAATATGATATTAGAGGTATTTATAAAAAAGATATCGATGAGGATACGGCTTATACTATTGGCAAGGCTTTTGGCAGCTATATTAGTTTTTTTGGTGAGGATAAAGTTTTATTAGGACATGATAATAGGGAAAGTTATATAGAAATTTATCCGGCTTTAGCAAAAGGAATTTTGGATAGTGGGGTAGATGTGATTAGTTTAGGTTTAGTAACAACACCGATGCATAATTTTGCGAAAATATATTATAAAGTAAATGCTGGAATTATGGTTACGGCAAGTCACAATCCAAAAGAATATAATGGATTTAAGATGTCTATCAAAAGAGAAGATTCGCTTTATGGAGATGCGATGCGAGATTTTAAAAGATATTTGGATGGTTATGATTTTAAATCTGGTCGAGGTAATTTTAGTGAGGTTTCAGTTTTTCAAGCATATTTAGATAATTTAAAGTGTTCTTTGAATTTTGGAAAGAGAAAAGTTAAGGCGGTAGTTGACTGTGGTAATGGAACAGGAAGTGTTTTTATCGAAAAAATTTTAAAGGAATTTAATATAGAATATGATCTTTTGTATTGTGAGAGCGATTCTAATTTTCCTAATCATGTTCCTGATCCGGCGGTTAAAGATAATCTTAGTGCTTTAAGTGAGAAAGTAAGAGAGCTTGGTTATGATTTAGGAGTGGCTGTAGATGGAGATACGGATAGATGTGGTCTTGTTTTAGAAGATGGATGTTTTATGTCTGCTGATATGATTATGATTTTGTTTTACCGCACTTTAGCTAAAAGCATGAAAGTTAAAAAGGGAGTCTTTGATGTAAAATGCTCTTTAAGTTTGATAGATGAGATTAAGAGGCTTGGTTTAGAGCCTTGTATGAATAGGACAGGAAGTGTTTATTGCCGAAGTTATGTTTTGAATAATAATTTGGATTTTGGTGGTGAATATTCTGGGCATTTATTTTTTAAAGATAGATATTTAGGTTTTGATGATGGTATATATGGAATACTTAGAATTATAGAACTACTTTCACATACTGATAAGAAAATAAGTGAGTTATTTACAGGAGTTAATAATTATTTTTCAACTGAGGAGATTAAAATTAGAGTTACTGATGATAATAAATTTGATATTGTGGATGGCGTTATAAAATATGCGGAAGATAAAAAATATACTTTTTCTTTAGTGGATGGTATTAGAGTTATGTTTGAAGATGGTTGGGCACTTGTTAGAGCTAGTAATACAGGACCAGATTTGACTGTTAGATTTGAAGCTAAAACCGAAAAAAGATTAGAAGAAATACAAAATGAGTTTATAAGTTTAATTGATGAAATAAAGGAGATGTAATTTTATGAAAAGAGATATTATATCTACTCCTTGGTCTGATTTACCAATTAGTAAAGAAGAAGGAGAAAAACTTAGAAGGGATATTAGAAAAAATCCTTTAAAATATAGTTTATGTGATGTTAGAATTAGAATGGGGTTATTCCGCACTGAAGAAGAAGAAATGGAAAGAAGAGAAAAAATAAGAAAAAAGAAATTGCCATAAAATATTGAAATTATATATGAAATATTATATAATTTGAATATGCCGCAATAGTATAAAGGTATTACGAGGCCAT
>CALVRS010000046.1 GCA_944358725.1 uncultured Bacilli bacterium | reverse complement strand
TAAAATAGTGGTATAAAGTGAAAATAAGTGGGGAAAAGTGGGTGATAGTAATGTTCATGGGTGAATACCATCAAAAAATAGATGAAAAAGGCCGCCTAATAATACCTGCAAAACTTAGAAATGACCTTGGAAATGACTTCGTCGTAACCCGTGGCTTAGATGGCTGCTTATTCGTCTATCCCAAAACAACATGGGAAAAAATAATCGAAAGCTATCAAACCCTCCCAAACATCAAAGATGCCCGTAACTTCATGCGTTTCTTTCTGTCCGGTGCCACAAACCAAAACTTCGATAAACAAGGAAGAATAAACATCTCAAACCCCTTAATCAAATATGCAAACCTAGATAAAGATGTCATCATAATTGGAGTAGGCGATAGATTAGAAATTTGGGATAAACAAACATTAGAAAAACTATTAACTGAAAATGAAGAAAACTTCTCAAAAATAGCCGATAACTTGTTTTCACCTAAATTAGGAGGATAACTATGCACGAAAGCGTCCTATTAACCGAAAGCATCAAATATTTAAAACTAAATAAATCAAGCATAATCGTCGACTGCACATTAGGTTATGGTGGACATAGCTCAAACATCCTAAAGCAAATTCCAAACGGTTTCCTCTATGCCTTCGATCAAGATAAAGAAGCTATCAAATATGCAGATAATAGACTAAAACAAATAAATAATAACTATGAAATCATAAATACCAACTTCGTAAATCTAAAAGAAGAAATAACAAAAAGAATAGATAAAGTAGATGGCATCTTGTTTGATTTAGGAGTATCATCTCCTCAGTTAGATGAAGCCGAAAGAGGTTTTAGCTTTCATAAAGAAGCTAAATTAGATATGCGCATGGATCAAAATCAAACACTAAGCGCCTATGACGTTGTAAATACCTATGATATAAATAAACTAACAAAAATCATTCAAACATATGGCGAAGAAAAATATGCCAAAAGTATATCCAGTGGCATCATCAAAGCAAGAAACATCAAACCAATCGAAACCACCATAGAACTTACCGAAATCATCAAACAAAACGTTCCTGAAAAATATCGCAATAAATCGCATCCCGCTAGAAAAACCTTTCAGGCCATTAGAATCGAAGTAAATGATGAATTAAACGTCTTCAAAAAAGCTTTAGAAAGTGCCTTAGAAATCATAAAACCAGGTGGTGTAATATGTGTAATCACATTTCACTCTCTAGAAGATAAAATATGTAAACAAATATTCAAAAAAGTAAGTGAACTCCCTAAAGAACTTCAAAACCTTCCAGTAATCCCTAAACAATATGAACCAAAATATAAAATAATTGCTAACATAAAACCAAGTAATAATGAAATAAAAAACAATAAAAGAGCAAGAAGTGCTAGACTAAGAGTCTTAGAAAGGATAAGATAATATGCGTAAAAAGAAAAATAAAGCAAAAATAACCAAAGGCGAAAAATATCTTTACTTTTATGCTACATTAGCTTTCTTTCTAATGCTTGGCTTAAAAATCTTTTGTGGTGCATCCATCGGTGAAATGAAAATGAACATCGAAGAAATAAAATATAATATTGACCAGCAAGAAAAGAAAAATGAAAGCCTCACCATGAAAGTAAACGAACTAACATCCTTTGAAAATGTTCAAAAAGTCGTCGAAGAAATGGGACTTGCTTATAATAACGAAAACATAATCGTAATTGATAAATCGAGGTGATAAAATGGCCAAAAAAAGCCAAAAAAACTTAGAATGGAAAACCCCAAGAAAAATCTTTCTTGTTTTTTTCTTTCTAATATTAATCCTCTTCGGAAGATATTGCTATATCGCCTTATCACCAACTATAAATGGCCGAAACATGACCGTCTTCGCTGAAAGTCGTAATACCATCTCAAAAACCTTAACTGCCAAAAGAGGTACCATCTTCGATGTAAGTGGAAACGTCCTCGCCCAAAACGTCACATCATATACCTTAATAGCTTACCTAGACGAAAGTAGAAGCACTAAAACCCAAATAAACCATGTCAAAGATATCGATGCCACTGCCAAAGCCCTAGCTCCAGTACTTGGAACCGATGAACAAACCTTAAAAGAAAAACTTCAAAATGGTAAAGATAAAGGAAGATATCAAATAGAATTTGGCACAGTTGGTAAAAATTTAACCGAAATCAAAAAAAGTGAAATTGAAAAATTAAATCTCCCAGGTATTGACTTTGAAGAAAGCTATAAAAGATATTATCCAAACGGCGACTTTGCCTCATACATCTTAGGCTACGCTAAAACCAATGAATACTATGATAAAAATAATAAACTAGTAACATCCATCGATGGTGAACTAGGTATTGAAGCTAAATTCGATGAAGAGCTAAAAGGAACCGATGGTTACCTCACATACCAGCAAGACCGCTTTGGTTATAAAATACCTGATACCAAAGAAGAACGGATTGATGCTCTAGATGGTAAAAACATCTACCTAACCTTAGACTCCGCCATCCAAAGATTTGCCGAAACAGAAGTTCAAAAAATAAACGATCAATATAAACCAGAATGGTCCTTAATTACCATCATGGACGCTAAAACAGGCGATATTCTAGCAAGCGCCTCAACCCCTTCATTTAATCCAAACCTAAGAAACATCACAAGCTATGAAAACCCATTAGTATCAAACGTCTTTGAACCAGGATCAACCATGAAAATCTATACCTATATGTGCGCTATCGATAAAGGAACTTATAATGGAGAAGAAACCTTTAAATCAGGAAGCATCGAAGTAGCCGATGCCGTAATTCGTGACTGGAATAACACCGGATGGGGAAATATAACCTTTGATAAAGGTTTTGAATACTCATCAAACGTCGGCGTAAGCTCTATGATAAATAAATTTATAGATAAAGACGAACTAAAAGATTGCTTTAAAAAATATGGCTTTGGTACATCAACCGGCATCGACCTTTCGAGAGAACTCTCAGGAAGCCTAGGCTTTAAATATCCCGTCGAAGTAGCCAATGCTGCCTTCGGTCAAGGTATTACCACCACCGCCATTCAGCATCTTAAAGCTCTCTCAATGATAGCTAACGATGGTCAAGAACTAACCCCGCATATCGTCGAAAAAATCGTCGATCCAAACACCGGTAAAACAACCTATCAAAGAAAAATCGAGAAAAGTGCTAAACTAGTTAAACAATCAACCATCGATAAAATAAAAGACCTAATGGATAACGTCGTCAATAGCACGGATCCTGAAGCCACCGGAAAAAGATATCATATAGATGGATATGATGTTATTGGTAAAACTGGAACATCGCAAATATATAACGAAAAAACAGGTGGATACCTAACCGGCGATACTAACTATATATATTCCTTTGCCGGTATGTATCCTAAAGATAATCCTGAAATAATTATATATGCTGCCGTCAAAAAACCAAACGTTGGATCTTCAAAAGTTCTAAGTGACTCCATAACTACTTTAATGCAAAACATCGCTAAATATAAAAATATGTTTGCCGATGAAAATAAAAATAGTACAAGCGTAACCTCATTAAAACTAGACTCTTATATCAATAAAAAAGTAACCGATGTTCAAAATATTTTAAATAGCTATAACATCAAACCAACCATTATTGGTAGTGGCGATAAAATCATAAGTCAATATCCAAATAAAGGCGAAACCGTCCTTTCCTATGACCGTGTTTTCCTAATAACCAATCAAGGAGAAAACATTATGCTAAACATCATAGGCTACTCTAGAAGTGATGTCATCTACCTCATGAAAACCTTAGGTTATAAATATGAACTAGAAGGCTATGGTTACGTTACCGCTCAAAGTATCAAAGAAGGCGAAATAGTAGGGGATAATACCATAAAAATAACCTTAAACGAAAAAACAGGATAGACCAAAAGTCTATCCTACTTTCATATTATTTTCAAAAATTGTATTAAGCCTCTCATCAGGATAATGTTTATCTAAAAAAACCTCAATTTTATTACTAGCCGTCAAACCTTGAGCTCTCTCAGCCTGCCTTAAACAAGCACACGTTGAAATCGTCGCATTAAAAGTCATAAAAGTAACAAGTAAAACAGTCATAATATTTCCAAAACCCATAGGTATTTTCTCAATCAAACGAGATAAAAATGGATATAAAAATTTCATAATTAAAATCGCAAGTACTCCCCATATAATCATATACTTTAAACTAGTTCTGCCACCAATATTAAACATCTGATGACTGTAATCCCAAGAAATAGTCCCAAAAACCTTCTCTTGAAAAAGTGAACATCCATATTCAAATGCCCCGCCTAAAAGCATCCCGTATATAAAAATTAAAATTGGATTCTTAACTTTGTCTAAACATAAAACAAATAAAATAATACCAAAACCATATACTGGATTCAAAGGCCCATATATAAGACCACTTCGGCTTACAATGTCTCCAGACTTTATAAAATGATTAATAACCTCCATGTAGCACCCAGCTAAAGAGCCAAGCATGAAAAGCCAAAATATCTTCTTAAAACATATTCCGCTCGCAAAAACATTTTCTTTCTCCATAAACACCTCACTACAAACTTACCCATAGTATATCATTTATAATTCAATTGTCAAATTAACTAAAATAAGGTATAATCAAAGTAGAAGTAGGGTGATTTTATGTTAAAATTCTTGAAAAAAAATCTCAACCTTTTGTCCCATAGAGTATTCTTAGTTCCCCTCATCATGATACTTCAGCTCATCATAATATTCTTCATGATATTTGAGTTTTATAACTACTTTGTTATATTTTATGTTTTGTGCGCCATACTAAGTATTTTGTTAGTCCTTCATATCGTAAATAGTAACGCTAACCCTGGATATAAAATAGCTTGGATAATTCCCATCATGGCCTTTCCGATATTTGGGCTTTTATTATACTCCTTGTTTGGGGGAAACCAATTATCAAAAAAACAAAAAGAAAAATTAAAAAACATCTACTATAAACAGCTTAAATATAAAGATAATAATAACCTAGTTGCTAAAGAACTAAGCTATGAAAATATTGCTGCTTATAATCAAGTAAAATATATTCAAAACTATTCACTAACAAACCTTTGTAAGCATACAAAAACAACCTATCTTTCAAATGGACAAAACTATTTTAGTAAACTAATCGAAGCTTTAAAAAATGCCAAAAAATTTATTTTTTTAGAATATTTTATCATAGCTCAAGGCAAAATGTGGAATACTATATTAGATATTTTAAAACAAAAAATATCCGAAGGCGTAGAAGTTAGAATAATTTATGACGACTTTGGCTGTATTATGACCATACCAAATAACTATGATAAAGAACTCGAAAAAGAAGGTATTAAAGCTGCCGTCTTCAATAAATTCGTTCCTAATTTAAAATCAAAATTCAATAATCGTGACCACCGTAAAATAGCTGTAATCGATGGAAAAATAGCCTTTACTGGAGGTATAAACCTAGCTGATGAATATATTGGCGAAAAAGTTCGCTTCGGTAATTGGAAAGATAATGGTATCATGCTAGAAGGCGAAGCCGTCTTTAACTTTACTGTCATGTTCTTATCAATGTGGGACTACATCAAAGAAGAAGATGAAGACTATGAAAAATATCGTTCTAAAGAAACTACAGAAACATCATCAGATGGCTATGTAATCCCATATTCCGATAGTCCTTGGAATAATGAAGCCGTTGGGGAGACCATCTATTTAAACCTAATAAATAAAGCAAATAAATATATCTATATCACAACCCCATATTTAGTTTTAGATAATGAAATGATAACTGCTCTAACCATTGCAGCAAAAAAAGGTGTTAATGTACATATTATTACACCAGGCATACCCGATAAAAAAATAATCAATGAAGTAACTAAAGCTTACTATGAACAATTAATTAGAAATGGTGTCAAAATACACGAATACACAAAAGGCTTTATCCACGCTAAAACATTTGTAATCGATGGCGAATATGCCACCATTGGAACAGTTAATCTAGATTATAGAAGCCTGTATCTTCACTTTGAATGCGGTCTTTGGCTCTATGGCTGTTCGTCAATAAATACCATCAAAAAAGACTTTCAAAACATATTAAAAGAAAGTAAAGAAATTAAACTTAAAAATTTAGGAAAATTAACTTGGTTTAATTCCCTAAAAAGGCAAATCTTAAAAGCTTTTGCCCCATTAATGTAAGGAAGTGAAAAAATGAAAAAAATACTATTAATATTCATATTTTTGTTTTGTATAACTGGATGTGATAAAGGAGAAGAAATCACATGTACCATCGATAATCAAAAAGCTGTATTTACCATGAAAAATGGAATAATAACTTCATACACCTTAGATAATAAAACAAAATCACAAAGTGAAATCGATGAACTAAATGGAACTTATTTCACAAGCTCTACAAATAATAAAGAAGGAAAGGAAGCTTTACAAAACTATGTAAATTCACAAAATGGTAGCTGTAATTGGTAGTAAAATATGAAAAAGAAGTTAGCTGTAATATTAACAGTAATATTATTTTTATTAATTGCCCTAGGCACTTATCTATTTATCCAAAATAATCAAAATAAACAAATAAAAGAAAAAACCAAAAAAGAAGAAATAAAAAAGGAAACACCAAAAGAAAAAATAAAAACCAGTAAACTGTCATTAGTCATGGTAGGAGACGCCCTCCTTCATAGCTCTCTTTATAAAGATGGCTATCAAAACGGTGTCTATAACTTTCAAAAACAACTTGAATTAATAAAACCAATCGTTCAAACCTATGATTTAGCCTTTTATAATCAAGAAAGCATTTTAGGCGGCACGGAAATAGGTCTTTCAGATTATCCAACCTTTAATTCCCCATGGGAATTTGGCGATGCCATGTTAGATGCAGGATTTAACTTAG
>CALVRS010000045.1 GCA_944358725.1 uncultured Bacilli bacterium | reverse complement strand
TTCCGTCATCAGTTGAAAAAAATATATATAATTTGTTACCTAAATTGCTACTACTAGGAGCAACTGCGGATATTGCTTTAAAATTACTTCCTGAAGCTGCATTTTTACATGTATTATAAAGTTCGTCGATAGCTCCTTGGACATCAGTAGAGTTTAACTGGCTTGAAGTGTTATCATAGGTTACTTGATTAGAGGGAAAGTATGTTACGGCATAAACACCCATGGTTCCACAAAAAATGGCGGCTATAATAAATAAGATAAATTTGTTTTTAAATATTTTTTTAGTTTTTGCTTCATGTTTATTTCCTCCTATTTTCTAATAAGAGAATAACACATATTATTTGTTTTGTCAATTTTAAACATCATTATGATAATGAAATATCATTTTGAGAGTGTTAATATTTTATTGGTGATTATATGATAGCAAATAAGATTAAAATTTTAAGAGAAAATAAGGGGTTATCTCAAAAGGCTTTGGCTGATAAACTTGGAATAACAAGGTCTAGTGTTAATGCATGGGAGCAAGGTATTTCAGTTCCTTCTACTCAATATATTTTAGAATTGGCCAATTTATTTGAAGTTTCTACTGATTATTTACTTAATTTTAAAAATGACAATGCTATTAATATTGATGGACTAAATGATAAAGAGGTTAAGATTATTTTAGAGTTAATTAATTATTTCAAGCAAAAATAATTCCTATTTGGGAATTATTTTTGTGTTTTAATAATATATTTAGTTTATTTTTTGCTTTTATTGTTTGCAATAAATTTTAAATGTGGAAAGGCGTTTATAAGTCTACGATTAAAGATTGATTTACTTTTTAATATTTCTTTAACTTTTTCATTATATTTTTCTGTAAGATCTTTTATTTTTGTGTTTTTATCTATTTTTATTTTAGATATTATTCTATATGAGATTACAACATCGATTAAAAATATTATAAGGATAATTATCATACTTAAATTGAAAATGATTTTAGGAACATTTTTTATTATTTTTAGAAAAAACGGGTTAAAGATATAGACTAAAATTAAGCCTAAAGTACCAAAGCCTAAAGAGGTTGTTAAACTTACACGCCCATTTATTTGAAATTTATGGTTACTATAATCCCACCATCTAGCGTGAAAGATTTTTTCCATTAGATAGCTTGTTATATATTCTAATATTGTACCTATTAGAAATGACATAATAAAAAGAGTGATTGGATCATTATAATATTTTTTTAATAGCAAAGTTATAAAAAGAGCTCCAAAGCCATAAATTGGACACCAAGGGCCAATTAGAAAACCTCTATCGGTTAATTTTTTTGTTTTAGAAGAGACAATGATTACTTCCATTAAATATCCAAGAATTGAATAAATAATAAATATATAGAAAATTTCAAGCATAATACTACCTACCTTTTTGAGTAATTTTACACTATTATTTTCTGTTTGACAACTTTTTATTTATTTTTATGATTAATTATTAATGGGGTTTTTAGTTTTAAGTATTTGACATCTTCTTTCATTTCTTCAAATAGTTTATTTATTTTATTTATATCCATGTTATTCACCTTTTTTATGATAGCATCTCGTTTTTTATTTTTCTATGTTTTCGACAATTATAGTGATATTTAGAACTTATTAATTTTTATGAAGTGAAGTTTGCAAATTTTTGTAAATATAGTATAATTAAGATGGTGTTAATATGACAAAATTTATGGGGGCACAAACTAGTTTTAGAAACATAAATACATATGCGAATAGAGGTATGACATTAGAGGCGGACTTAAAGGCTAGTAATGATTATTACCTTATTAATGATAAAGCTATTATATACAAAAAACCAACGCCGATTACAATTTCCAAAGTGAATTATCCTTCAAGGGCAGAGGCTGTTATTAAGGAAGGATATTTTAAAACCCCATCAACAACTGATTATAATGGTATATATAAAGGAAAGTATATTGATTTTGAGGCTAAAGAAACTAAATTGAAAACTTCTTTTCCTTTAAATAATATCCATCCACACCAGATTAAGTATTTGGTTCAAATAAAAAAACATGGCGGAATTGGATTTTTAATAGTTAGATTTACGGTTATTAACAAAACTTTTTTATTAACAATAGAGTCTTTAATGAAGTTTTTGGATGAATCTAAACGCAAATCAATTCCACTTTCATATTTTGAAGAAAATGGTTATATAATTAAAGATAAGTACAATCCTAGAGTTGATTATTTAGAAATTTTAGACAAATTATATTTTGATGGAGGTAGTTTATGAAAGATTTGATTGCTTTTTTTAAAAAGGATAAGTTTAATTTATTAGTACTTATTTTATCGGTAATTATTTTTATTATAGGTATTTTTATTGTTGGATTTTTAATTTCTTTGCCTATATTTTTGGTTATTAATTTATTTTGGGTTATTCCATTTATTAAGTGGAGAAAGAAATTAGATGAAAGAAAGAAAGTCAAAAGGAAAAATAAGGAAGAAATTTTAGAAGAAGAGGCCGAAAAAGTTAGTGCGGCTTTAGAGGAAAGAAGTGAATCTATGGCTAAAAAAGGAAGACGAAGTAAGAAAAAAGAAAAAACCAAATTAAGTAAGAAAATTTTACTTGGATTTTTACTATTTTTCTTAGTTTGTATTATTTTAGGTATTGCTTTCTTTATATATATTGCCGTAACAGCTGGTAAGTTTGATCCTGACAAGTTATATTCTAAGGAAGCTAGTACTTTACTTGACAATGAGGGAAATGTTTTTGCGAAGCTTGGAACACAAATGAGACAAAAGATTGAATATGAAGATATGAGTGAAGAGTTAGTAAATGCAATTGTCGCAACTGAAGATTCTCGTTTCTTTGAACACAATGGTTTTGATTTACCGCGTTTTATGAAAGCATCGTTTGGACAGTTATTAGGACAAAATGCTGGTGGTGCATCTACTTTAACAATGCAGGTTTCTAAAAACCAATATACTTCCGCAGTTTCTAGTGGTTTGCCTGGAATTAAGCGTAAGTTTACTGATATATATATTTCTATGTTCCAGATTGAGCCTAATTATTCTAAGGAGGAAATTTTAGAGTTTTATGCGAATTCATATTATTTAGGTAGTGGAGCTTATGGTGTTGAGCAAGCTGCAGAAACTTATTTTAACAAAGAAGCTAAAGATTTAAATGTATCAGAAGCTGCTATGATTGCAGGTCTTTTCCAATCGCCAGTTTCTTATGATCCAAATATTAATCCTGAAAAAACAGAAAACAGAAGATTAGTTGTTTTGAGTTTAATGAAAAGACATGGATATATTACGGATAAGGAATACGAAATTGCGAAGAAAATGACTGTTGATAAGATTGTTATCAAAGGTCGCAGTGCGAATACTAGTAATGCGAAATATCAAAGTTTTATTGATAGGGTTGCAAAAGAAGTTGATGATAAGACTGGATATGATCCTTATTCATATTCTATGAAGATTTATACGACAATGGATAGAAAGCAACAAGATAAGATTTCAGCTATTATGGATGGCTCTAATTACAAATGGGAAAATGATAAGGTTCAAGCTGGTATTATTGCTATGAAGACGGATACTGGTGAAATTGTGGCTATTGGTGGTGGTCGTAACAGGACTGGTGCGAAGTCTAACAATTTGGCGACTGATATTCATAGACAAATTGGTTCAACTGCTAAACCACTATTCGATTATGGGCCAGCGATTGAGTATTTAAATTGGAATACTAATCATCCAATTATAGATGATAAAACAACTTACAGTGATGGAACAGAAATTAACAACTGGGATGGCAGATATAAAGGTATTATTACGATTAGACAAGCTTTAGTTGAATCTCGTAATATTCCGGCTTTAAAGACTTTCAAAAGTGTTAAAAATTCTGACATTAAGGATTTTGTCACAAAACTTGGTTTATCTCCAGAAGTAGCAAGTAATGGTGTGATACACGAAGCACATTCTATTGGTGGTTATGGTGATCCTAAGACAAATACTGGAGAATCTCCTATGACAGTGGCGGCTGCTTATGCGGCTTTCGGTAATAATGGTGTTTATAATGAACCACATACTTTTACAAAGATTGAGTTTGATGAAAGTGGTGAGGTTTATGAAAATAATTATAAGCAAACTAAGGTTATGAGCCCTGAGACAGCTTATATGGTTACAGATATGCTTGTTGATACTGGTCAAAATGCTCTTGGCAAATATAATAATATTAATGGAGCTCAGTTTGCAGCTAAGACTGGTACTACTAATTTTGATGAGAAGACGATGGAGGCAGCAAATATGCCTAGCAATGCGGTTAATGATTTATGGGTTGCTGGTTATAATGATGATTATTCTATTGCTGTTTGGTACGGATACGAAAACAGAAATGATGGTTATAATAGGTTTGGTTCTAGTCAAAATTCTAGATTATTCCAAACTGTTGCTAAGAATTTCTTTAAGAGTGATGTGAAGTTTGAAAAACCTGATGGTGTAGTTGAGGTTACAGTAGAGAAAAATACTGGTTATTCAATGCTTCCTAGTGAAAATACTCCAAGTGATATGAAAACAACTGAATTATTTAAAGAAGATAGCAAACCTACTGAGGTTTCAGCTAGATTTAATAGATTATCTAATGTTTCTGATTTAAAAGCTAGTGTTAGTGGTAATACAGCAACCTTAAATTGGAAAGCTATTGCGACACCAGATGCTTTGAACAGAAGTTACTGGAGTCCATTAATTCAAAAAGCGTTTGCTCTTTCTAAAGATCAAAATACTTATTTATCTTATGTGATGTCTTTTAATAGCGGCAGACTTGGAAATGTGGTTTATAATGTATATGTTAAGGAATCTAGTGGACTTAGATTATTGACTACTGTTAGTGGAACATCAGCTACGGTTAAGCTTCCAAATATTTCTTCTCCAACGTTAGTTGTTAAGGCAAGTTATTCTAATTTTAGTGGAGCTGAAAGTTCTGGAATCGAGGTTAAAGTTGATTATGAAGGTATTGATGCAAGTGATATTACAGCAACTTTAAACGGCAAGTCAACTGTTAATTTGAAAGTTAATGAATCTTATAATGAGCCTGCAAAACCTGTTACTGTTATGTTAGATGGCAAAGATATTACAGATGACAATGATGTTAAAATTAAACTTACTGTAACTGATGCTACTGAAACTCCTATAAATAATTATGATTCAGTTGTCGGTAAGACTCCTAATACTTATACATTTACATATACAGTTACTTATCAAGGTAATGTAGTAACAACTTTGACTAAAACTGTGATTGTCGAGGAATAGTTTATACTATTCCTTTTTTATGAAAAAAATGGTTAAAATAATTAGCCATTTTTATAAAATTTACATATTTCTTTTAATTCACAATTTTCACATTTTGGATTTCTGGCTAGACAGTGATATCTACCAAATAATACTAATTGATGGTGCCTTTTACATAGGTCTTCTTTTTTAAACTTTTTTGTAAGTTTATTTTCGATTTGAAGTGGATTATCATTTTCCTTGGCTAAGTTTAATCTTTTACTAACTCTTGATACATGAGTATCTACAGCGATACAAGGAATGTTAAAAATATTACTTAAAACAACATTTGCTGTTTTTCTACCTACGCCTGGTAGGCTTTCTAAATATTCTCTATTGTTAGGTAGTTTACCATTATAATCTTGATCTAATTTTTTTGCTATTTCAATTAGATTTTGAGATTTTTTATGAAAGGTGCCTATAGGCCTTATTATATTTTGAATATCATTTATATTAGCTTTTGACAAGTCTTTAATTGTAGGATATTTTTTAAATAATATTTGGGTAACTGAGTTTACTCTTTTATCTGTTGTTTGGGCACTTAACATGGTAGCTAGTAATAATTCATAATCTTTTGTATAATTTAATTCACATTTTGGATTTGGATAAAGTTTATCAAGATAATTTTCAATCATTTTCGTTGAGCCAGTCATATTCAAACACTTCCTTTTGAGGTTTTTGTTTTTGATGTTTTTCTCTATCTTTTTTGATATCATTTTCTGATTTAATTCCTTTTTTATGCCACTCAGATAAAATTTTATCAATATATCTTAGGTTTGAAACACCATTATATACAGCTTCTTTTAAAGCTAAATTGATTAATTCTTCGGTATAGTTGCCATCTAACCAAGCACCAATTATTTCATATTCCATAGGGCTTAAGGTGCGTCCAAATTCTTTTTCAAATTTATCATATATTGTTGTTTTAGGTGTTTCTTGTTTATCGTTTATCATACACATAACAAGTTTTTTATACATTTCATCTAAATTTATATATTCTTCACAAACTTTGCCAGATTTAACTGATATTTTAAGCATATCTTTATTTGTTAGATTATCAATTAATTTTAGAACGTCTTCAATTTTAATACTTAAATCTTTTGATATTTTTTCTGGATCAAATTCATTTGAGCCTAATAAATAAATTAATACAATTAATTCTTTGTCAGTTAATTTTAATTTTTTGTAGTTTTGGATTAAGGCCATAGGAATCATAATGTGGCCGTTTTTTATAAGTTCTAATATTTTTCCTGTCATATTAACCACCTTGATATTTATTATAACTTAAATGGCTTATAATTTACAATATTAACAAAGAAAAAAGTCTATTTTTAGACTTTATCCAATTTGGTATGGATTTGACTGGCTTCCATCCCCTCCTATAATTTGGACTTCAGAGGATAGTGTAATTGTAGGGCGGACCGCACGGTACTTATAGTTTGCGCCGATAGCACCGTGGTTGTAGAGCACAGAGCCATTGCTGTGCACGTAGAATACAGTGCCATTGCTGCCAGAATAAGACGACAAGGTCCACCAATGATCAATATATGATTCATCCATCCATGTCGTATTTGCACATGTTACATAATTATTATTATTTGAAACAAATGTTTTGCAGTTTGAATTTGAATTTGTTCTTAAATATTCACTTACTGTCGGTAAAGCTATTTTACCATTCCATTTTTTACTATTTTCATCATTTATTTGATCTTCTAAATCATTATTATCATATTCTACTGCACCTATACTAAAATCAGATGCAACTATTTGACTTTGCGCTTCACTACTTAAACCATTTAAATATGTTCCATTTAAATATGTATTTAATGTAGCTGGTCTTTCCCAATGATTTGAATTTGATGTGTCCCATACTAAAGTATAGCTTGTATTTATATTTGCTGTTTTCATTATTTTTATAGTTCCATCACAACCTACAGAAATAATTCTCCAGCCCGCTGTCTCTCCATTAAAGGTTACATAATTATTTGGGTTTGCTCCTGTAAAGAAATATCTACATTCATATGGATCTTTTTCCAGTGGTTGATCTTCTAATATTTGGTCTCCTGCTGTTTTTGGAAAGCATGTATTATAAAGTTCATCAATAGCTGTTTGAACATTATCTGAATTCATTCCACTTTCTGTATTATCATAAGTTACCTGATTAGAAGGAAAATATGTTTCTGCATAAACAACTACTACTGCTGCACTTAACACACCTAAAATAAAACCTATTAAATATTTTTTTAGAAATTCTTTTATTTTCATATTATTCACTATCCTATCTATATTTTATCTGTATTATATCATATTTTTGTCGTATAGAATAGCATTTTTAAATATTTTTTAATTTGAAAGTTAAAATTTTTATAGGTGATATATATGGAATTCAAAAGAATTAAGGCTATTCGTGAAGATAATGATCTAACGCAAGTTGACATAGCACATTTACTTGGTGTTAATAGAAGTGCTTATTCTTTATGGGAACTTGGAATTAATACAATTCCTTTAAATAATTTAATTATTTTTTGTAATATATTTGATTTGAGTTTAGATTATGTTTTAGGTATATCTAATGTTAAAAATTATACTTTGGAAAATAAAAATATAGACATTAATATATTAGGTCAAAGATTAAAATTTATTAGAAAAAAAGAGAAGAAAACGCAGGAGGATATCGCAAGGCTTTTAAATACGACTCATTCTACTTGGAGTGCTTATGAAAATTCTAAGGTTTTAATTCCAACGGTTTTTATTTGGAAGTTTGCGACTGAATACAAGTGTTCTATTGATTGGCTTTGCGGAAGAACAAAATAAACCATTACTTTTTAGCAATGGTTTATTTTGTTTTAGAATTTTCATTTTGAAATGATAAATTATTTAATTGGTAAGTCATTATTATATTATTTATTGGATATGTATCGTTTGTGTATGCTTGACTTATATTTTCATTATATGGATTTTTGATGATTATTTCTGGAGTATTTATAATTATATTTGGTATATCTTGATATTTTTCTACATCTTGATATTTTATATTATAATAAAATTTATATTTGAAGTATTTTGTTTCGATGTAGCCTAATTTTTGGGCTTCGTCTGGGGTATAATTTTCACCTGTTTTTAAATCTACAAAGTATTGATTACCATTTTGATCAACAACTAGTTCGCTAATGTTTTTATTTAATACAAAATATTCTTTATGAATTATATCTTTATTATTTGATGCGCTATCTACATATATTTTTTGGGTTAAAATATAGGATATATCTACCATATTTTGGTTTATAGCGGTATCTAATGGTATATAATACTGAAATTGAAAGGAATCTATATTATTTTCTTTATTTTTTATATTAAAATAATTATGATTGAATATATTTTCATTACTATATAGATAATATGTTTTGGCATTTTTTGAAAGGAAATCAAGGGTTTCTTTACTTTCTGGATTTAAGATAGTATACATTTTATTTAAATATGTATCTATTTTTTTATTTATTTCATCTCTTTTGGCAGTGGTTAATAGTCCTGGATTTGCAGTAAATAATTCTAATAGTTCATTAGCTTCGTTTTCAGGTAATATTTGTTTAATTGTATTTTCAAATTCTTGAACTGAACCACTAAAATTTAAATTCCAGATAGTTTCTGGACCAATTAATTCCATTAAAAGTTTTATTCTAGTTATGGCATCACTATATGCTTCTAAATTTACATAATAGTATTCATTACTAATTAAAGTGGCTGATGCTTCCCTAATATATGAATATTTATTATCATCTTGAAGCAAATGTATAAATTCATGAATAGTTGTTGGAATGTCGCCTTCATTTACTACATTGATTTTATTTGGAATTAATGGGTTATACCAACCTAATATATTATTAGATGGTATGTCATCTTTGCCATAAGCTATATTTATATTATTTAATTTTAACTCTAATGAAAATACTCTATCACTAGTTATTAATGTTTGAGATAGGTCGGAAAAAAGTTTTTCATTTATTAATATTTGTTTTTCGTTTTGAGTTAAATTTGTTGAATTATTAATCCAATCTTTAAAAAAGCTAGCATTTAAATATTCTTCTGGAGTGCTATAAGTGGTGTTATTTGTTAAAGTTTCTGTGACAGTAGATGTTTCGTTTATTTTATATAAGGTTAAACCTACGGAAGCAACTGTTATAAAAAGCATAGATAAGCAATATATTTCTATACCTTTTATGACAAAACGTTTCACGGTATATTTATTATTTCCTTTTTCATTGAATAAAATTGCTTCTTGTCCATTTTCTAAAAAAAATTTTAGATAATCTTCTTTATTATTTTTATAAAAGTGTTTAAAATTGGTTTCTTCATCTAAGTATACTTCATAGTTATCTTTATATAATAGTTTAGGTTTATGACAGGTTATGATGTTTTTTATGATGTTTATAATTATATTTTCATCGATTGTTTGTTTTTGTCCTTTTTTTATTTGATAACATGACATTTTATTATTTATAATATCTATATAAATAAGATTGTCTTTTATTCTGATTATTCCTACATGCATTTGATCACCTATTGATTTTCTTTTTTATATTTATTTATGATATAAGTGGTTAATTTTTCTTTATCATTTTCTAAGCTATCATCTAATATTTGATTTTCTAAATCTGTTAAAATTGGTTTTAGAAATGAACCTGCTTCTTTATTTAATATTTGACATATTTCGATTGGTGACAAAGCTATATCTAGCCTACTTTTTATGGGCATACTAGCATATTTTTCATTTAGTAATCTTTTATCAACATCTTTTAATTCAGCAGCCATAGTACATGTATAAAGGCCATAGCGATAAAGGGTATGGTTATCTAATAGATTTTTATCTTTTACTTCATTTATTTTTCTAATGCTTTCTTTTTCGATGGTATTAAAATTATATTTATCTAAGGCATCTAACTGAGACCAAGTGACAATCATTGATGGAGTTATTTTGGCTTTTTTTAGATTTGGTATTTCTAAGTGATCGGTTAATTTTAAATCAATTAATAATTCTATACCATAAGCTTTGTTAGGACTTGAGAAAATTAGATCTAGTTCGTCTTTTTTTCTTTCTTTAGATATTTTTTTTAACAGATGTCCATATTTTTTGATATATGTTTTGAGTTTTGGTTCAATGGTAAAATTTAAAGTGGTGGCGAATCTAATGGCTCTTAGAATGCGTAAAGCGTCTTCTTTTAAACTGATTTTGGGATTACTAACTGTTCTTATTATTTTATTATCTAAGTCTTGCCTTGCACCAATTAAGTCGATTTGTTTACCGTTTTTATCAATACATAATGTATTGATTGTAAAGTCTCTTCTTTTGATGTCTTCTTCTAAGGTGTCGACGTATTCTATTTTTTCTGGTCTTCGGTTATCTTTATATTTGAATTCTTTTCTAAAAGTGGTTATTTCGAATTTTACTTTTTCAAAGACAATGGTTACTGAACCATATTCAGAGTTAGTTGTAACGACTTCGGAAAATATTTGATGAAGTTCCATAGGGGTTGCATCGGTGCATATATCGATATCGGTATATGTTCTTTTTAAGTATAAATCTCGAGGATAGCCTCCTACCATATAGGCTACATATCCATAATTACCTATTTTTTCTAATAATCTAAGTGCTGTTTCGTACATTAATTCATCTCCATTTTGTATATGAACAAAATGCCAAATAAATTTGACATTAGTTTACCTTACGGTAAACTGTTTCTACTTCATAGCATCCTAAGGCTCCTTCATATAGAGTATTGGATAGTTGCTACCCTAACTTATATTTGTCAAAATTTATGTCTAAACAAATTGTTCAATACTTTTCATATATATTTTTAAACTTTCAAACATTATATTTACTAATGCATTATAATCACGGTCATGTTTTGTATGACAGATTGGACATTCTCATTTTCTTATTCTTAAATCTATTCCTATGATACTTCTTGGTATAATTGTTTTATTAATTAACTCTTTTTGTTTTTTATCTGGATAAAGTCTAAATACATAACCTTTTAATATTTTCATGCCATCACCTTATATCAATGTTGCAACAAATATATTACAAACGACCGTTTTTGGAAATAACTTTTTTTGTAAACTTATTGTATTTTACAAAGCAAATTATAGTATATTAAAAAAAGGCGTCAAAGCCTTAGTTTAATGCATCTTTTAATTTTGCGCCAGCTTTGATTGAAACAGCTGTTCTTGCAGGAATAGTTACGGCCTCGCCAGTTCTAGGATTACGACCTTGTCTAGCATCTTTATGTTGAGCTACGAATGTGCAGAAACCAGTTAAAGTAACTTTTCCTTCACTTTTTAATCCTTCAACAATTCCATTTAATACAGCATCTAAAGCTCTTGTAGCGTCTGCTTTAGTCATTCCTGTTTCTTCGGCAATATAGTTTACTAAATTTTGTTTTGTCATTTTAAATTTACCTCCCTTGTATTGTTAAGCTATCTTGCTTACATTTACATGGTACCATGTTTGACTAGAAAAATCAATATATTTTAAGGTTTTTTTACGCTTTTATAGTGTAAATAAAAGAGAGGTTTTGTTTAATTTTTAACTTATTTATTAAAGTTTATTGTTAAAGCTTTATAAATAGTAATATTTTTGTATATTAAATTACAATGGCAAATAAGTTTCCAGAACCTTTATTGACAAGTTTAGATAGTGTTTGTTTTAATTTAAAGCGTACTGTCTCTGGCATTAATGATAGTTTTGCTTGTATTCCTTCTTGTACAATAACATCTAAACTACGACCAAATATTTCGCTTTTCCATATGTTTTCACTACCTACTTCTTTATCTTTCATAAGATAGTTTATTAATTCTTTACTTTGAATTTCTGAACCAATGATTGGTTCAAATGTACTTTCTACATCAACTCTTATCATATGAATGGATGGTGCGGTGGCTTTTAGTTTAATACCATACCTACTTCCTTGTTTGATTATTTCTGGAGTATCTAAGGTCATATCGTTTAAAGTTGGTGAGGCAACGCCATAGCCTGTTTGTTTAACCATTTTTAAAGCATCTTTGACTTGATCATATTCTCTTTTGGCTTCGCCTAAGTCTTGAAATAGACTTAAAAGTTCAGACCTACTTGCAATTTCAACGCCTATTATTTCTTTTAAAACTTCATTATACAGGTTTGCTGGAGTTTTAATGGTTACTCTAACATTACCGGTTGCGGTA
>CALVRS010000044.1 GCA_944358725.1 uncultured Bacilli bacterium | reverse complement strand
CCTTTGGTTTTAGATGGAAAAATAAATTCAGTTTTTGGTATGAGTAATAAAAATTTGCAAGCAAGATATGGAATTAGTGTGCAGGATATTGTTAAACAATATTATGATATAAATGAAAATAGTAAAGAAGAAAATGTTAGAAGAATTTAACAATTATTTAGATAATTTTTTAAGGGAGATTATTTTATGAAGGGTTACCCTTCTTTTTTTATTTCATATAATAAAGTGAAATATTATGGAGGGGTTATATATGCGTATTGGATTGATTGGTAATCCTAATGTTGGTAAGAGTACAATTTTTAATGGTTTAACTGGTATGCGGCAACATACAGGAAACTGGCCAGGCAAGACGGTGGTACGAGCGACAGGGTTTAAGATTTATAATGGGATTCGGTATCAGTTTGAGGATTTACCCGGGACTTATTCTTTACTAGCTCATTCTAAGGAAGAAGAAGTAACCCGGGATTTTGTTTATTTTGAGGATTATGATGCTTTAATATTGGTATGTGATGCGACTGCACTTGAGAGAAATTTGAATTTAGTTTTAGAAGTTTTAGAAATTACTGATAAGGTTATTTTATGTGTGAATTTATTAGATGAAGCCAAGCGAAAAAAAATTAACATAGATTTAGATGAATTATCTTTAATTTTGGGTATTCCGGTAGTTGGTATGGTTGCAAGGGATAAAAAAGGTTTGAAGGAATTATTAGATTTATTAGGGGAGGTTATTTATAAGAAGAAAGGTTATTTAAAAATCGATTATGATTTTTTATCTAAAGAGGCTGAAAATTTTAAAGAGTTTATTCCTAGTTTGAATATAAACCGTGATAAGGTTATTTTAAGATATTTAACAAATGATTATGAGTTTATTAATGCTTTTGATTTTAAATATAAAACTAATTTAATGAAAAATTCTTTAGCTTTTAGTTTTAAAGATAAGGTTTTAAAAAATTTAGAAAAAAGAGGATTACATCAAGAGGATATTGAGACTTTAATGATGGAGAGGATAAATGAAGAAAGTTTAGATATATGTAGCAAAATTATACATTATGAAAAGGCTGATTATAATAAAAGAGATAGATTTTTAGACAAGATTTTGACTAATAAAATAACAGGTATTCCAATTATGCTTATGCTTTTATTTTTAGTTTTATGGATAACTATTACGTTTGCTAATATTCCATCTGATTTTTTATATAATATGTTTTTTGAGTTTGAAGATATATTTTTTGATTTTTTAATTGGTATTCATTTACCTGAGTGGTTTGTTTCACTTTTGGTATTTGGTATTTATAGGGTGGTGGCCTGGGTTGTTTCTGTTATGTTACCACCTATGGCAATATTTTTTCCACTTTTTACTTTACTTGAAGATTTTGGATTACTTCCGAGGATTGCTTTTAATTTAGACAAGACTTTTGAGAGATGCTCTTCTTGTGGGAAGCAGTCTTTGACGATGCTTATGGGTTTTGGCTGTAATGCGGTTGGTGTTAGTGGTGCGCGTATTATAGATTCGCCAAGGGAGAGATTAATTGCTATTTTGACTAATAGTTTTATGCCTTGTAATGGTCGTTTTCCACTTTTAATTTCTTTAATTACGATGTTTTTAGTAACTAATAACAGTTCTAGTTTAATGAGAGCTTTTATTCTTTTAATTTTTATTTTATTAGCGGTATTTGTGACTTTTATAGTTTCTAAAATTTTATCTTTGACTATTTTGAAAGGGGTTCCTTCTTCTTTTACTTTAGAATTACCACCTTATAGAAGACCGCAGATTGGTAAGGTACTTATTAGGTCTCTCATAGATAGAACTTGGTTTGTTTTGAAAAGGGCTCTTTTAGTGTCAGCACCAGCTGGTTTGGTTATTTGGATTTTGTCTAATGTTAATTTAAACGGAGTTACTTTATTTAATTATTTAGCTGATTTTTTAGATCCTTTTGGCAATTTTATCGGTCTTGATGGGATTATTTTACTTTCTTTTCTTTTAGGTTTTCCGGCTAATGAGATTGTCATTCCAATTATGATAATGGGTTATATGTCTCTTGGTAAAATTACAGATATGAATGATTTAGCAATGCTTAAGGAACTTTTTATTGATAATGGCTGGAGTATAATTACTGCTATTTGTGTAATGATATTTTCAATTTTTCATTTTCCTTGTTTGACTACGGTTTTGACAATAAAAAAAGAAAGTGGCAAATGGTTTTGGAGCTTTCTTTCGATTTTAATTCCATTTTTAATTGGTGTGTTACTTTGTTTTATGATAAATGTTTGTTTTGGTTAGTTTTGCACCTTGATAGGTATTTCTTTTGACCATTTCTTTATCGATGCCGTTTAGGACATCGATTTTTTTTATGGTCCACATGGGTGCTATAAGTTCTTCTTTCATTGGGTCACCAGTTAGTCTTTGAATAACAATTTTTGGATTTAGATATTCCAGCTGGGTAATTACAATATCTATATATTCTTCTTTAGTTAAAATATGAAATGGTTTTATTTTGAACATTTTAGCAAGTGGAGTATCTTTTAAAACGGATAGCATATGAATTTTAATGCCATCGATATTTAGTTTATTTAAGTATTTGACTGTTTCTATCATCATTTCTTTTGTTTCGCCTGGCAGGCCATTTATTATATGAACAGTTGTAAATATATTTTTGTTTTTAAGTTTTTTTACGGTTTTTTCAAAACATTCTAAAGTATGACATCTTCCAATTATTTTAGATGTTTTATCATGAATTGTTTGAAGTCCTAGTTCGACTGTGATGAATGTTTTTTTGTTTAACTTAGCAAGATAATCTATACATTCATCGCTGATGCAGTCAGGTCTTGTGGCGATGGCAAGACCTATTACATTATTTTGTTTTAATATGGTTTCATATTTTTCTTTTAGGATGTTTAATGGGGCATAGGTGTTGCTTCTTGCTTGAAAGTAGCCAATGTATTTAGCGGTTGGCCATTTTTTATTCATAATTTTTTTGATGGTGTTGAATTGTTTTTCTAGACTTTCGCTTGGATTTCCTCCATACTCTCCACTGCCTGATTTAGAGCAATATATGCAGCCGTTTTTGGATAGTGTGCCATCAATATTTGGACAGGTAAAACCAGCGTTTAGGCTTATTTTACATACTTTTCCGCCGAATTTTTGTTTATAGAAATAATCTAAGGTATGATATCTTTTATTAGTGTTTGAGTAGGGAAAATTATTCATAAAATCACCTTTGTTATTATATCACAAGGTTTAAAAATTGTGAAAAAGTAATGAAAATTATGGGTTTTTGTATTAAAATGCTTTATATTATAAGGTTTTTTTGATATAATGCTACTGGGAGGTAGAAAAAGGTGAAAAAGAAGTTACTTAAGGTTATTGGAATATCTTTCTTGATTTTCGTAGTGTTAAGTTGGATTATTCCAGTAGGTATTTATTCAAATGGCGAGCTTTCAACTAATGGAATTGACCCAATAGGTTTATTTGATTTATTTAATACACCTATTCAAGCTATTTTGTCTTTTGCATCAGTGTATGGTGCTCCTTTAGTCGCTATAGGCGGACTTTATGGGGTAATGGAGAAAACTGGTGCTTTAGAGAAAGTTGTCAGTAAAATGGTTAATGCTTTTATGGGCAAGGAGAGAGGATTTTTAATTTTAACTGTTTTGCTTTTTGTAATTCTTTCTTCTGTAACAGGTTTAGTTATTCCACTTTTTGTTTTAGTTCCACTTTTTGCAGCTGTGCTTTTTGCTATGAATTATGATAAGCTTACAGTTTTAGCATCTACAGTTGGTTCACTTATTGTGGGATCTATTGCTTCAACTTACGGAATTAATATTTCTGGTTATACGCATTCTATACTTGCTTTAGATATTAATAATCAGATTGTAGCTAAACTTATTTTATTAGTTTTATTAGTTATTGCGCTTATTTTTGTAATACTTACTTCAAGTAAAAGAACTACGAATAAAAGTTTAAAAGAGGCAAAAGTTGTTAAAGATAAAAAAGAGGTAGAAATGAAATCATCTACTAAAGTTAGCGATAATAAAAAGGCTAAAAAACCAGCTAGTAAAACTAGCAATGTGAAGGCTAGTACTAAGAAAAGTGCTACTTCTAAAACTACTGTTAAGAAAAGTACAGCTAAGAAAAACACAGCTAAGAAAAGCACGAAGGCTAGTACAAAGGCTTTGGCTGTTTCTAAACCAATTAAGAAGATTTCGGAAAAAGCCAAGATTAGTGCAATACCTTTAGTTATAATTTTCTTATTTACAGTTATTTTATGTTTAGTAGGTATGTATAACTGGAGTGATATGCTTGGCATAGAAGTATTTAGTGATTTCCATGAGGCTGTAATGGAAGTTGAGATTGAAGATTTTCCAATTTTTGCTCATTTACTTAGTGGTATTACAGCGATTGGATCTTGGAATAATCTTCATTTTGCAGGAGCTATGTTAATTGCGGCATGTGTTATTGCTTGGATTTACAAGTTTAGCTTTGATGAGTTTATCGATAGTTTTGTATCAGGAGTTAAAAAATGGCTTCCAACAGCTTGTTTAGTTTCTTTAGCTGGAGTTATTTTAATGATTGTTGGACCGGCTATTGCTTCATATTATTCAGCAACTGGTACTGTAGCTGATACGATAAATGCAAAGATATTTGAGCTTACTGATGGATTTAATGTTTTAACAACTGGATTCGCTTCATTAATCGGCAGTTTCTTCTTCAATGATTATCAATATTTTATTTATGATATTGGTTCATTTATTAATACTTTTGATGCTGCTGCATTATCTAATGCTGGACTTTTAGTTCAATCAGTGTTTGGCGTTGGTATGCTTATTTTACCTACAAGTTTTATATTAATTGCAGGTTTAAGTCTATTCGATGTTTCTTACAAAGAGTGGATGAAGTATATTTGGAAATTTGCCCTTATTGCATTTTTACTAATATTACTTACTTGCGGAATTATTACGCTTTTATAAAAACTACTTTTTAGTAGTTTTTCTTTGAAAATATGGTATAATACGCGGTAAAGGAGTGGGATGTATGAAAAAATTTATTAGTGAATTTAAGACTTTTGCTTTAAAGGGCAATATGATTGATATGGCTGTCGGTGTGGTTATTGGTACTGGTTTTACAGGTCTTGTGACTTCACTTACAGATAATTTTATTAATCCAATTTTAAATGTTATTACAGGTGGAGCTAAGTATCAGTGGCAAGATGTCGCACAGTTTATTTCAGCTTTTGTTTCGGCTTTAGTTAATTTCTTGATTATGGCTTTTGTTCTTTTCTGTATTGTCAAAGCAATTAATAAGGTTAAGACAATAGGTCAAAAGAAGGTAGTAGAAAAACCAAAGGTTAAGAAATGCCCTTATTGTATGAGTGAGATTGATATTAAGGCTACAAGATGTCCTTATTGTACATCTAAAATAGATAAGTAATTGTTTAGAAAAATTAGACTTTTGTCTTTTTTTCTTTTGTGATAAAATAATTAAGGTGGTAGAATGAAAATAACATTTGAATATAAACTCGATGGTAATAATTATAATGTTTTGGTTGTTAAAAAAAATAATAAAAATACTTATATTAAGATTAAGGATGATTTGACGATTTATGTAACTACTAATTATTTGACTAGCAAGTGGGATGTTAAGAGAATTTTAGATAATGAAAAGGATTTTTTACGGAATGCTTTGTCAAAGACTAAGAAAAAGAAAGAAAAAGAGGAGCTTTTTTATTATCTTGGTCAAAAATATGATATAATATTAGTACCATTTAATAATACTGAAGTTAGTGCTGGTAAGATATATGTTAAAGATGAAAATACTTTAGAAAAATGGCTTAAAAAAGAGATGAAGAGAATTTTTACAGAAAGATTAGAATACAATTATAATTTGTTTGATGAAGATATTCCTTTTCCGAGGCTTAAAGTTAGAAAGATGAAGACTAGATGGGGCGTATGTAATAAGCGGGATAATTCGGTTACTTTGAATTCTAAGTTGATTGAATATTCTATTCATGAGATTGATTATGTAATTATTCATGAGCTTTCACATTTTGTCCATTTTGATCATTCGAAAGCTTTTTGGGAAACGGTAAGAAGACATATGCCGGATTATAAAAAGGCAGTGGCTATTTTGAAAGAATAGGGTGGTTTGATATATGAAAATGAGATTTGTTAGTTTATTTATGGTTGGACTTGTTTTATTTAGTATGGCTTTACCAACTAGTTATGCGAAGGAGAAGACTTTAAATGAGCTTCAAGCTGAGGCAGAGGCTAATAGGAAGGCTTATAATGCGGCTAAGGCTGAGAAGGAGCTTACAGAGGCTGAGCGTAATGAGGCAGTAGTTCAAAAGAAGCAGGTTGAAACTGAGATTGCTAGTATAAATGGGCAAATTGCTAATACGGAAGAGCAAATAAAAGAGATTCAAAAGGATATTGATAAGAAAGATGCTCAAATGAAGGATATTATGAGTTTTGTTCAGGTAACTAATGGTGATTCTAATTATTTGGAGTACATTTTTGGGGCTACCGATTTTACTGATTTTATTTACCGTATATCAGTGGCTGAACAATTAGGAAGTTATAACGAGGAACTTATTGAAGAATATAATAAAGATGTTGATAAGTTAGATAAGAAGAAAAGTGAACTTAGTGTGAAACAGCAGGAGTTAAATACTAAGCAACAAGAACTTGCTGTTTTAGAGGCTAGACTTAATCAAGAGATCGAAACTTTACAGGAAGGTATGCTTAGTAAAGATGAAGAATATAAGACAACAATTAGTTTAATTAATAATTTAAAGGCTCATGGTTGTAGTGGTAATCAGACTTTGACGCAATGTCAAAACGAGAAGGATAAGAACAGGCCGAATGGTATTGTGGTTACGGGAAGAACTTATATGCCAATTATTGAAGGTAGGGTAACTAGTGACTATGGTCAGCGTAGTAGTGATTTCCATACAGGTGTTGATTTTTCTAATAGTGTTCATGGAGATGCGGTATATCCAGTGGCTGCGGGTGAGGTTATAAATATTACTTATCCAAAGTCTTCTGGAGCTTGTGGAAATCATATTGTATATGTTTATCATACAGGACTTGGTTTTACGACTTCTTACTGGCATATGACAAGTGTTAATGTAAGCGTTGGACAAGGAGTTAATCCTGATACTAAACTTGGTTCTATGGGTGGTTTAAAAAGCGAAGATAGTTGCTCTGCTGGTACACATGTTCATGTAAATGCTTTTAGAGGTATACATTATAATAATAGTGGAAGAGAAAATCCTCATAATTATATAACTAATATTCCTGGTAAGGGTGTAAGGTTTACTTCTTATTATGGAAATCGTAGTTAGAGGGTTTTCCTCTTTTTTTGACATTTTAGCTTTTATTATTTTGTTATATTATTAATGGGTGGTATAATGAAAGTAAAAGTTTTTGACGAAGGTCATGAAAAAGATTTAGAAGATGCTATAAATAAGTTTATTTTAGAAGAAGAGCCAGAGATAATTGACATTAAATTTTCGACAGCTGTTGCTATTTCTGAGGAGCAGATTTATTGTTTTTCAGCACTTGTTGTTTATAGGTAGGTGTTTTTATGAAAAGAACTGGTTTTTTAGCTGGAGCTTTTATTTCGGTTTTGGGAATTGTTATTTGTAAGGTTATTGGACTTGTTTATGTTATTCCTTTTTATGCGATTATTGGAACGCAAGGTGGGGCTTTATATAGCTATGCTTATTCAATTTATAATGTGTTTTTAAATTTAGCAACTTCTGGCATACCAGTAGCAATGAGTAAGGTTGTTAGCGAGTATAATGAAATGAAGTTTTATAATACTAAGGAGCGAGTTTTTAAAATTGGCCTTAGGGTTATTTCATGTTTGTGTATAATTTCGTTTTTAGTTTTATTTATTTTTGCACCATATCTTGCTGATATGATTATTGGTGGTGTTGAAGGTGGTAATACTGTTCAAGATGTAACGATGGTTATTAGGGTTATTTCTACAGCGGTATTGGTTGTTCCTTTTTTAAGTGTGTCTAAAGGTTATTTACAGGGACACAAGATTATGCAGGTATCTTCAATTGCCGATATTTTAGAGCAGCTTGCACGTGTTTTTGTAATTTTACTTGGTAGTTTTTTAACATTAAAGGTATTTCATTTATCTTTGAATACGGCTGTTGGTGTGGCTGTGTTTGGAGCGACTGTTGGAGCTTTAGTGGCATATTTTTATGTGTTTTTGAAGATTAGGAAAGCTAAGAATTTAAAAAGGCATGAACGAATGACTGAAGGGGAGCGCTTTATTACTAGCAAGGCTTTAGTTAAGAAAATTATTTTTTATGCAATGCCATTTGTTATTATTTCTTTGCTTCAATCTATTTATGTTTTAGTTGATGTATTTACGGTGGTTAAAGGTTTAGTTGGTCTTGGTTATACGACGGCAATTAGTGAAAATGTAGTTAGTGTTATTCAAACTTGGGGTTCAAAACTTAATATGATTGTTATGTCGATTTCAACAGGAATTATTACGAGTTTAATTCCGACTATTGCTTCAGCTTATGCAGTGCGTAATATTAAGGAAGTTAATGGGAAGATTACGCAGGCACTTCAGAGTTTGTTTTTAGTGACTATTCCGCTTTCTGTTGGCATTAGTTTTATGTCTTCTGCAGTATGGACGGTGTTTTATGGTTATGATGAGCTTAACAGTTCAATATTTAAGTTACTAATTTTATCACAAATACCGCTTTCTATTTGTTCGGTTATGGTAAATACTAATCAGACTATGAATAATACTAGGGCAACCATTACGGCTTTAGGTGGTTCTTTGATTTTTAAGATTTTACTTAATGTACCTTTTATGCATTTATTTAGTTTACTTGGTTTAGAATCTTATTATGCGACTATTAGTTTAAATATGATTATTGATACTTTAGCTTCTATTTATTTACTTATGAAGGTTAAAAAAGAGACTGGTATTAGTTATTTGAGGGCAGCTCGGACACTTATTAAGGTTATTATGTGTACGGTTATTATGGTGCTTGGGCTTTCTATTTTAAATTTATTTATACCAAGTTTTTCGGTATCAAGAATGGGCTCTATTTTATATATTATTTTATATGGTGTGATTGGAATATTTATTTATTTCTTTGTAGCTTATAAATCTAATACGATTTCAGATATTGTTGGTAAAGATTTTGTCGATAAGATTAAAAAAAAAAAAAAAATATTTAAAAAAACGGCATGATTTATGGTAAAATGTTTATAGAAATGAGGTGGGAGTTTGGAACAGTTATCGCTTTTTGAAAAGTTCGGAATACTTTTTGATAATATTTTTCAGCACCCACTTTTTATTTTGATTTTATTGGTGCCTGTGATTATGTTTTTACTTCAAAAAAAGCATGGTAAGAAGGCTTTTGTATTTGTGTATTTAATTGTTATTGTTTTAGTATTATTGGTTGGTGGGGAAGTTATATTTGAACTTTTTGATAATTTGATGGATGGTTTATTTATGACTTTATATTTTCCAAATTTTATTACTTTATTTGTGGCTATTGTATTGTGCTCGATTATAGCTTTATTTAGCTTTTTCAGTAGGAAAATGTATAAAGTAAATAAGATTATTAATATTGCGGGTTTTGCAATTATTCAGATGCTTTTTTTACTAATTTTGAGCTTAGTTAAAGCTAAGAATATTGATATTTATGCGGATAATGCACTTTATTCAAATAGTGATGTTTTGACGCTTATGCAATTGTTAATTGGAACTTTTACTTTACAGATTATATCTATTTTAATTATTAATGCGATTAATAAGGTTACGGATATTTTAGATAAGAAAAGTACACCACTTGCTTCTGATATTAATGATGAGATAAAGGTGCTTGAGAAAAGCAAAGGTAGTTTAGGTCTTATTAAAAATATTAAGATTGATAATACGAAGGTTGGTTATATTAATGTAGCTGATAAAAGTGAGACTAGCAAGCCTCTTTTGAAACCTTTTAAGTTTGATGTTGATAAGTTAGAGTCTATTACACTTAATATTGATATGCCATCTATTAATTCTGATGTTTTAGAAAAAGAACATATTAAAGAAAAGCCAGTTCTTTTACCAAAGGAAAGGTCAAAACCAGTTAAGTTTATTTCTAAGAAGGATAAGGTTATTAAACCAAGACTTATTGAAAAGCCTAAGAATAAGGTTACAAAATTTACTTTTAAAAGTAAGGTTTCTGATGTTAAGCCTTTGGAAAAGGAGTCTTTAGTTCATGATACATCTAAGTTTATAAATAAACAAGTTTTAGAAACTCCAGTGTTAGAAAAACCGGATTTACTTACTCCTGAGGTTTCGCCTATTAAAGTTATTAAGGAAGTTTCTCATCCTAAACTTGTGAGAAAAGAGGGAAGAGAAGATTTAGTTGATAATTTAAATATTGTGGATATTCAATCAACTTTAGATGTGGCTGTTAGATTTCATTTAATGAAAGGTGTTAATTTAGAAAGTTATAATGATAAAGCGGCTGTTGATAATTTACAGATTCCTGATTTTGAATTTATGGTACAAGTTTTTAGTAAATATAAGCTTTATAAAAAATAAGTAATGATTTATAAAAAAAATTACTTGTTTTTTTTTTTTTTTTTTTGTGATATCTTGATATTGGATATGATAGGAGACGAGAAAATGAAAGAAAAAACAAAGGAATTTATGAAAAAATATTTGATAGGTTTTATTTTAGGAATTCTAACAGTAGGTATAATAAAAGTATCAGCAGAAACTTTTTTTCCTTCTAATCAGGTAACTTATGATAATACAGAAAGTGGACTTTCAAGCACAAATGTTCAAACAGCAATCGATGAGCTTTATAATACATGTTTTCCTCCTACAGCAGGCGACCAAATATTAGAAGATCAGCCACTAGAAAAAGACGAATATGAATGTAGATACTTTTTTACTGGAGGAAATCCAAATAACTATATAACTTTTAATGGAGAAAAAGCAGGCTGGAGAATAATATCTGTAGAGTGCGATGGTAGTATAAAGATAATGAAAACAGCAGATATAAATACAAGTAATAATTTGGCATGGGATACATCATATAATAACAATTGGGCCAGACCTTCAAGTTTAAATACGTATTTAAACGGAACATATTATAATGGGTTAAATAGTGCGGCAAAAAGTCAGATTGTAGCTAAAGGTTGGAGTATTGGTAAAATAATATTTGATAATAATGATTTAGCTACTCAAATAAATGATGAAAATGCAATTAAGTGGAACGGAAAAGTAGCTTTGGCCACAGTATCAGAATATTTAAGAAGTAATAGTAATAAAAATAATTGCGGAACATTTAGTTTACATAATGATAATTATATGGATTGTGGAAGTACAACATGGATGTATAACTATAGTGAGTGGTGGTGGACATTGTCATCCAATGCTGATTTTTCTTATGTTGTGATACGCGTGGTTTCTCCTGAAGAATATATAAATGGCAATATTGCCAACTATCGTGTGCACTATGAAGACGGTATAGTCCGTCCGGCTGTCTATCTAAGCTCTGAAGTCAAAATCACAGGAGGAAATGGCACGCAGAATAATCCATATACTTTAGGTTAAGAAATATTTGAGAAGGTTTTATACTGAACTTGTCAATAAAAAGTAAACACATCTTTTTTACTGTCTACTTTTATCTTACAAGTCCAGTTTTATACTTTCTTTTTTTGTGTTTTTTGACGAATAAATTTTTTCAA
Organism: uncultured Bacilli bacterium; assembly: GCA_944358725.1. Taxonomy (GTDB): domain Bacteria; phylum Bacillota_I; class Bacilli_A; order RF39; family UBA660; genus Coprosoma. The sequence continues at coordinate 966 of CALVRS010000044.1, read as the reverse complement.
AGTTTACCAATATAAACATAGGATATATTAGAGAGGAGCTTAGACATGTTTGGAAATTTTGAAGAAGATGCAAGGAAGGTATTAGTTAATGCAAAAAAAGAGATGTATGATTTGAAACATCCTTATGTTTCTTCTGAACATTTGCTACTAGCTATATTAAAAGATGATAATGAAATTAGTAAAAAATTAAAAGGTTATGATTTAGATTATAATAGATTTAAAGGGGAAGTTATAAAAATTATTGGTAAGGGTAGTAAGGCAAGTGAGTGGTTTTTATATACACCTTTATTAAAGAGAATTATTGAAAATGCAAGTTATGATGCGAAGGAAAATAATAATGGTATAGTTACGGTTAATCATTTATTTGCATCTTTACTTGATGAGGGAGAAGGTGTTGCTATTAGGATATTAATTGGTATGGATATAGATATTGATGAGCTTTATAATGAGTTTGCTGATAAGTCTATTAATCAAAAAGCTCATAAGAAGCTTTTAATTGAGGATTTAGGGGTTGATTTGAATAAGAAAGCGCTTGATGGTTGTTTAGATCCTGTTACAGGAAGAGGAGAAGAAATTAAAAGAGTTTTAGAAATACTTTGCCGAAGGAGAAAGAATAATCCTTTACTTATTGGAGAGGCAGGTGTTGGTAAGACTGCTATTGTGGAGGAGCTTGCAAATATGATTGTAAGTGGAGAGGTGCCACTTGCTTTGAGAGATAAGAGAATTATTAGTTTAGATATGGCATCATCAGTAGCAGGAACGAAGTATCGTGGAGAGTTTGAAGAACGGATGAACAAGATTTTAAAAGAGATTGAAGAGAATGATGATATTATTTTGTTTATTGATGAGATACATACTTTAGTTGGTGCAGGTGGAGCAGAAGGGGCAATTGATGCTTCTAATATATTTAAACCAGCGTTAGCTAGGGGAAAAATTAGATGTATAGGGGCGACAACTATTGATGAG
>CALVRS010000043.1 GCA_944358725.1 uncultured Bacilli bacterium | reverse complement strand
TTTATTTGTACCTATAGCTTTTGTACCTAAAGGATTTATTATTGATATAGATAGTTATAAAAATAAGGTTAAAGTGTTAGAAAAATAGAATATAATGTAAAGTGTTAACAAAAAAAGGTTGGCACTTATTTTCTTTTATGATAAAATAAATTATTAAATAAATAGAAAATTATGGAGGTTTATTATGACAAGTATATATTTAATTAGACATGGTTTTACACCTGCAAACAATGCAAAGTATAATCATCAAGAAGGTATTAGAGAAATTGCGGAAGATAGATATATGCCTTTAGAAAGAGATTATGGTATAAGACAAGCTGAAGAAGCTGGGGAATTTTTAAAAAATATAGTTAATGGAAAGACTTTAGCTATTGTTAGTCCATACAGAAGGACTTTGGAAACTTTTTTGTATGCATCTAAGGTTATGGATAAAAATATGGATATTTTGATTGATGAACGAATTAGGGAAATTGATTCGGGTGTTCATTATGCTAGAACTATTGAGACTGTGAAAAAATATTTTCCTGAAGCTAGTGAGTTTTTTTTAGCTTCAGAATCTGGTATGGTTGATAGTGTACCTTACTTTGGTGGAGAAAGTCAAAATGATGTTAGAGATAGAGTATTTAGTTTTGCTATGGATGTTTTAAACATTTGTGATACTGATGATTATGATAATATTTTAATTTTTACTCATGGTACAGCAATGCGCTGGATTTATTATTGGCTTAACAATGGCGATGAACTAAAAACTGGTTTAAAGAATTGTGAAATTGTAAAAGCAAATGGTGATGATGCTGGAAAGTCTTTGTTTATTCCTGTGGCTTATGTTCCAAAAGGATTCTTAATCGATATTCCTAAATATATTGATTTGGTCAATAATGATAAAGAATTTAAAAAAGTGAAAACTAAAGTATTAAATAAATAATATAATTATAGTGTTAACAAAAAAAGGTTGACACTTATTTTCTTTTATGATAAAATTATTTTTAGAAATGGAGGGATACTATGGCAGTTAAATTAAGACTTTTAAGAATGGGAGCTAAAAGAAAACCATTTTATCGTATTGTAGCTGCTGATTCAAGAGTAAAAAGAGATGGTAAGTATATCGAACTAGTTGGAACTTACAATCCAGTCGCTGAACCAGCTGAAATTAATATTAATGAAGAAGCTGCTTTAAAATGGCTTAAAGATGGAGCTATTCCTACTGATACAGTAAAAAGTTTATTTAATAAAAAGGGAATTAATAAAAAATTCCACGAAATGAAATATTCAAAAGAAAGTAAATAATTATGCAGTTAGGTAGTTTAACCGAATTTTTGGTTAAAAGTTTAGTCAAAAATCCAGATATGGTATCAGTAAAAGCTTTTGATGATGAAGATAAGATTACAATCGAAGTTTTAGTAAGTGTGGACGATATTGGAAAAGTTATTGGCAAGAAAGGCATTATTGCTAGTAGTATTCGAACTATCGTACAGGCAAGTAGTTATCTTAATCACGAGAAAAGAGTATTTATTAACATAGATTCTTTTTAGAGTTTATGTTTTTATTTACTATTTTTTTTCTTTGTGCTATTATTATAATAGCGGGTGATACTTATGAAAAATAAAGGTTTTACATTGATTGAACTTTTGGCGGTTATTGTTATTTTAGCGCTTGTTTTACTTATTGTTATGCCTAATGTGACGGGTATTTTAAATAGAACGCAAAATAGGCTTAATGATGAACAAAAAAATGCGGTTATTGATGCGGCTAGAAGTTGGGGTGTTAGTAATTTAACACAAGTTGATGGAGTTATTTATTTTGAAGGGGAAGAAAAACCTTATGTTACTTTAGATGAGTTACAGAGGTTTGGATATTTAGAAGATAAAAAAATTAAGGATATGACAGATAGAGGAGATATTGATTTAAATACAAAGATATGTATTACTTATAAGGATTATCAATTTGTTTATGAATATGGAGGAGAGTGTTGATATGCACAAGGGGTTTACTCTTATTGAGCTTTTGGTAGTTATTGTTTTACTTGGTATTTTGGCGGTGCTTATTACAACATCAGTTATTAATATTACAAGAGATTCTAAAAATTCACTTTCTAATACACAAGTTGATACGATTGAGAATGCTGCTTTACAGTGGGGAACAATTAATGCTGATAAATTACCTTTGGATGATAGTGTTTATAAACTTGATATTGTAACTTTAGCTGATGATGGTTTTCTTGATAGTAGTGATTTAAAGGATCCAGCGAATGGCTCTGATTTATGTGGAGTAGTGGAGATTTATTTTGATACTGAGAAAAATCAATATAAGTATAATTTTGTTAGAGAAGATTGTCCATGATAATGGATGATTTTTTTGTTATAAAAAATTTTTATCTACATATTTTTTAATAGGTGGTTTTAATGAAAAAGATGTTGATAATTTTTTTTGTTTTTTTATTTTTATGTCCTAGTGCTAAGGCAGAGGATTTAAAGCTTGCAGAAAGGGCGAAGTCGGCTATTTTAATTGAGGCTAGTACTGGTAAGATTTTGTTTGAAAAAAATGCGGATGAGAAGTTACATCCGGCTAGTATGACAAAGATGATGAGTATGCTTTTAATAATTGAGGCAATTGAAGATGGTGTGATTTCATGGGATCAGGTTGTTACGGTAAGTGAGAATGCTTCAAGGATGGGTGGCAGTCAAATTTTACTTGAAACTGGCGAGAAGATGAATGTGCGTGATTTATTTAAGGGAGTGGCAATTGCTTCTGGTAATGATGCAGTAGTAGCTTTGGCGGAAACGGTTGCTGGTAATGTGAATAATTTTGTTAGTATGATGAATGATAAGGCTTTGGAGCTTGGACTTACTAATACACATTTTAAAAATCCACATGGACTTGATGATGCGGATCATTATTCTAGTAGTAGAGATATGTCTTTGATTGCGAAGGAGCTTGTTAAACATGATAAGGTACTTGAGTATACAAAGGTTTATGAGGATTATTTAAGGGAAAATACTGATAGAAAAATATGGCTTGTTAATACAAATCGGCTGGTTAGGTTTTATGATGGAGTTGATGGACTTAAGACTGGTTTTACGGATGATGCTGGATATTGTATGACGGCGACGGCTATGAAAGACGGTATGCGAATTATTGCTGTTGTTATGGGTGAGGAGACTAGTAAGATTCGTAATCAAGAGGTAAGTGAGATGCTTGATTATGCTTTTGCACAGTACAAGGTTATTGATATGCTTAAAAGTAAAAATTCACTTGGCAAGTATAGGGTGGAAAATGGTAAGGATGAGTATGCTTTAGTTGTGGTTAAGGGTAGTGCGACGATGGTTAAGAAAAAAAGTGAGAAGGATGGAAAGTTTAGTTATGATATTAAACTTAATTCATTAAAGGCTCCTTTAAAAAGTGGGGATAATGTTGGTAAACTTATTATTAAGGAAGATGGAAATATTGTTAAAAGTTTGAATTTGACGGTAAAAAAGGATATTGAAAAGGCTAGTTTTGGTAATTTGCTTTTAAGAAATATTAAAGATATGCTTAGTGGTAATATGAGTTTAGAGTGAAATTATTATTGAAAAACAAACGAGTGATTTATCAAAAAAATTACTTGTTTTTTTTTTTTTTTTTTTTATATCTTTATATTGGATATGATAGGAAGGTGCAAAAATGAAAGAAAAAATAAAAGAATTTTTAAAGAGTTATTTAGTAGGATTAATATTAGGGATAGTAGTAAGTGGAACTATAGGAGTAATAGCAGCAACATATTTTCCAAGTAAAGATGTGACATACGATAATAAAGAAAGTGGCCTTTCAAGTACAGATGTTCAAGGAGCAATAGATGAGCTTTATGGAGTATGTACAGCTAAGCCACCAGGAGAACAAATAATAGAAGATAATGGATTAGAAAAAGATCCATATGAGTGTAGATATTTCTTTACAGGAACAAACCCAAATAATTATGTAACCTTTAATGGAGAGACTGCCGGATGGAGAATTATTTCTGTAGGTTGTGATGGAACTATAAAAATAATGAAAACAACAAATATAAATACTGGCAATTCTTTAGCATGGGATTCATCAAATAGCAATAATTGGGCAAGACCAGCCAGTTTAAATACATATTTAAATGGAACATATTTAAATAGTTTAAGTAGTGAAGCACAAGGTCAAATAGTTGCATCTGATTATAGTATAGGTGCAGTAACTGATAGTAATAACAATTTGGCAGATCAAGTCAATGATGAAAATAGTACAACATGGAATGGAAAAATAGCATTACCAACAGTAAGTGAATATCTAAGAACGAATTCAAATTCAAACTGTAAAACATTTAGTACATATAATAATAATCTTAATACATGTAGAAGTACAACGTGGATGAATTATTCAAATGTTACTCGGTGGACCTTGTCGCCTAATTCTGACAACTCTAACCGCGTGTTCTACGTGTACAGCAATGGCCGTGTGAACTTCTACGACGCGTTCCGTACGAGCAATGCGGTCAGGCCTGCCATAACTCTTTCTTCTGATGTCAAATTATCTGGAAGTGGCACGCGGTCTGATCCATATACTTTAGAGTAGATTGATATATTTAAAAACGCTGAAAGTTTTAGCGTTTTTATTGTAAAAAAATGTAAAATATTGCCGATAAAAGTTAAATGTGTTATTATTATATTAGATTTGAAAAGGAGGCTTTACTGTGGAAGAGTATTTACCAGATATTTATCAAAAAAGTATTTATACTATTGATTATGCAAAGCTTTTTAACAGGGGTATTAAGTGTTTACTTTTTGATTTGGATAATACAATCGTGCCTCCTTATAGTAATGAGCTTTCAAAGAAGACCAAAGATTTATTTACGAGTTTAAAACAGAAAGGTTTTAAAATTATTATTTTTACAAATAGTCCACAGATAAGGCTTAAGAAGTTTAAAAGTTTTTTTGCAGTGGATGGTGTTTCTAGTGCCTTTAAACCTTTTACTGGGAAGTTAAAAAAATTACTTAAAGAATATGGTTATACAGAGGCTGAGGTGGCTATTATTGGTGATCAGTTAATGACGGATATTAAGGTTGGTAATAAAGTTGGGATTACAACTATTTTAGTAAATCCAGTTAGTAAAAGTGATTTTGTTTTGACAAAAATTCATAGGTTTTCTGAGAGAAGAAAGATGAAAAAATTAAGAGATCATGATTTATTTTGGCAAGGAAGGTATTATGATTAAATGTTTAGGTTGTGGGGCAATTTTACAGGATAAATTACCTTTAGAAGAAGGGTATACAAAGGATTTAAATAATAAGCTTTGTGAGAGATGTTTTAATATTAAACATTATAATAAGTATGTAAAAATGCCTAATAAAGATTACAGTAAGATAATTAAAGATATAGATAAAAGGGGCGATTTAATTTTATTAGTAACTGATTTTTTAAGTTTATATAATTTGGATGAAATCGAAATTTCTAGTCCAGTTATTTTAGTTTTTACAAAGGCTGATTTAATGCCAAGAGGTATTGATAAGGAGCGCTTAATTAATAAAATAAAATGCAAGCTTAATGTTATTGATAGAGTATGTGTTTCAAGTAAGAATAATTATAATTTAGATTTACTTTACGAGAAAATAGTTAAAAATAAGAAGAGTGCAGATGTTTATGTTATTGGTTATACAAATGCTGGTAAATCTTCACTTATAAATAAGTTGGTTAAAAATTACGGTGGTTTTTTAGGAGAAATTACAGAAAGTAATTTACCTTCAACTACTTTGGATAAAATTTTTGTAAAGGTTAATGATAATCTTACTTTAATTGATACACCAGGTCTTTTAGATAATGAAAGTATGGTACTTGAGGCTTCTGCTTTTTTACTTAAAAAAATTGTACCTAGGAAAGAAATTAGACCACTTAGTTTTCAAGTTAAAGGTTTTCAATCTTTGATTATCGAAGATTTTATGAAAGTCGATATGGTGGATACAAATATTGTTTGTTATATGTCAAATGATTTGGATGTTAGAAGAATTTACAAAAGTAAGAGTAGTTTATTAAAGCGTTATGATTTAGATATTAATAAAAATTCTGATTTAGTTATTAAAGGTGTTGGATTTGTTTCTTTTAAAAAAGACTCTAAAATTACTTTATGGCTAAAGGATAATATTGGTTTTTTAATCAGAGATTCGATTATCTGATTTTTTTTGTCAATAACTTTTGAAAATGTCCCGAAAAAAAGCAAATATTAACGAAAAAAATTTATTCCAATTTCCTTTTGATAAGCAGAAATATTTTTAATAATTTATAGTTGTTTAAATGTTTATTATTTTCAAAAATAAAAATAATAAACATTTTAGCTTGTGAAACAGAAGTGGTCTTTAAAGCAATTCCTAGTTGCTTACAAGCATAACCATATTGAGTTAGTACATCCTTTTCACTTGTTCTTTTATTTGGATTTAAAAGCCTATAATTAAATATTGTTCTGTTATTGGTTAAGAAACTATATGGAATACCATAATTTATTAATATTTGAAATAAAACATGGTA
>CALVRS010000042.1 GCA_944358725.1 uncultured Bacilli bacterium | reverse complement strand
TTATTTTCCGTCGTTTTTTGTTTATGACTCCCCACTAGAAATTGGAGTTTTATAGTCATCTCTCCCCAATAGAGCACGAAGCTTTTTCTTCTTACTCCCCAGCAGAAATTCTATAACTATTATTTTTCCTCCCCACTAGAAATTGAAGAGCCGCTTTTTTTATTGAAAAAATCAAGAGTGTTAATCTCTTGATTTATTGAAATGATCGAAATCAGATTCTCTTAGAGTAAATTTATATAAAGTATTATTATTTATAATTAAGAAGATACTTTCATAATTTTCTCTAACATCGAAGTATAGAATTGGTGAATGTAATTCTTCTTCAACATCTACTAGATCGTTAAAGTTTTTAACATTAATAATATCGTATTTATCAATATCAGGCATGTTATGGGTTTCAGCAATAATATCGCCATATTCTTTCAAGATTTTATTAAGAGCTAGTACGTATTCTGATTTTCTAGTTACAGCAAGTAGACTCTTAACTAGTATTTTGAAGACAATTAGAGAAGCGATTACACCAATAGCACCTACGGCTACTAATGGGATATTTATTTCTTCTTTAGCACTTGCTTCTTTATAAATAGTATTACCACCATGATTGATGTAGTTTGGTTTAATACTCATTGTCTGAAGCAATAATGGGATTTCTAGGGTCATTGTATTTTTTTCTTGAAGTTCTTTTTCAGCAGAGCCTTTTAAACCAGCTGTGATATTAACGTTCATGCTTAGATCTACTCTAGCATCGATTGATAAACCGTATTGATTACGGAAATCTGTCATTATTTGATTATATTGATTATAATCTAAATTGACATTTTTACTAATTGTAAAGGTTTTACCACTACCACTTTGATTAGCTTGGTTAGCAACAGGATAAGATTTAGACCAAAGTTCTACATCTTTACCATCAGAGTTTTGATAAAGTCCTTTAGCTGTTGCGACTATTTCATAGTTATAGCTATAGTCTAGATCTTCTGTACTTTGAAAAGCGTAAGTAGCATCAACTTCGATATGATCGATTAATGATGTAATATATTGCTTATTCATACCAATGTATGGTGTTGTGAAAAAGCTATTATCTTTTAGATATACTTTGTAGTTTAAGTTTGAATTATAATCATATGAATATAATTCTTCTTGTCCAGCTTGAGCTGGGTTTAGTCCTTTAACGATTGAAACAATGGATGCGATCATAACTGCGATTATAGCGATTAATAGAACTATGCGGACCCACTGTTTTAATATGATTTCTGTTTCATTTTTTTGTCTCATTTTTTTTCTCCCCTTCTTATGATATTGCACCACTTAACCATACTGATGGATAACCAATATATGGTATAACAAATGATACTTTTCCGATTACATCTTTTACTGCGACTGGATCAGCATCTTTCGTATTGTTATGGTCGCCTTTTGTAACAAATAATTTATTGCCATTTTCGTCATTTGTGATTTCAATAATACGGTGAACAACATATTTTGAACCGCTTATATATTGAACTATATCGCCTTTTTCTAGCTTTTCTTTTTCTTCTTCGGTTAGTTTATTGATAACAACAGCATCTCCTCTATTAAATGTTGGAGACATACTACCAGATAGAATAGCTATTGGTTGATATTTAAATACTCCCATTACGAAGCCAGCAAGCATGGCTATTAGAACAAATACTGGTACGTAAACGACTGGGTTATATTTGTTTTTTTCTCTTTTCGAGAGCCTTTCAACTTTATTTACATGAACATAATTCATATAAACGTAAACGGCTAGAGGAAGTATTACACCAACTAAGGCTTGTCCAAACCAATCTAAGCTAGGTATAATAGGAACGACATATGGCGGAACGGTAACAAATAGTCTATAGACTATACTAAATTTTCTCCCTCCAATATATACTAGATAAGTACATAAAGCACTTTCTAATATTGTTGGTATTAAAATTGCGGATGTATAAGTGAAACCATCTTTAATATTGAGATAATTACTACCAATATCATCATAGCTTAAATTGATAATGGCAAATAACAATGTCATAAAAATATAATTTATAATACTTTTCTTTTCGTTTTTTATTAAAGCTTCTCTTATAAATTCTTGGAAGAATATTATACCGGCAAAACTCCAAAGGTTTTTGATAACGCTGAATATATCTTTCGCATATATCGTTTTTTGGAAGCCAAATAATAATCCGAGTAAGAAATAAATTATTATATAAATTATAAGTGCGATCAGTAAACTTTGTGTTTTGTCTTGTTCCCCTTTTACTCTAATCGTGCTATCTTTACTTAAAAATACAGCTAAGGCACATAGAATAATCCACATTAGAGGATTAACTATTTCATTATAGTATTCAAATCTCATAGGAATTAAGACAAAGGTATTTAAAATCATATATAAAATTATGGATATATATATGATTGCATTTTTTTTCATAGGCATACCCCTTTTTATTTTTCCTTACTATTCTTTACTATAATGAATTATAACATAACATTAAGAAGTTTACAACTAGGTAGAATAAAAAAATGTGTTTTTGACAGTTTTTATTTGAATATAAGTCAAAATTTATGCTTAAATAGTTTTAACAAACATTTATTCGCTATTAAAATGCACTTTCCTTATATATAAAAAAGCTCAAATTTTGAGCTTAACCTTGGGCATAAGTTAAAGAAACTGTTAATTTTGCCTGTGAACCATAGGCATTAGTATTACCACTTGTTTTATTAACAAATTCGGATTTAATAATAACGTTTGCTTTACCATTTGTATTTTGTAAAACACCTGTTCCTGGACTTGTGACAGTATATTTAATATTACCATCGGTGCTTGTAGCAGTTAGATTTTGCTGGTTTACTTGAAGATTTTCTCCTGATAAGTTGATTGAAGTTAACTTGGCATTGATAGTACCAGTATTAACGACAGGTATGGTATAAGTTACAGTATCCCCTGGAGATATTAATTCAGCTTCAAATTCAGCTGTTAGGCCATCTTTTCCAACAGTTACAGTAGCAGTTGGAGTTGTTCCCATTAAAGAACTTGTTTGATAACTAGCGGAATTTTCATCAAAATGCACTTCCCATTTTGAAGTTATATTGGCAGTGCCGGAGATTTTTAATGATTGGGCAAAGGCAGCATAGCCAACGGCCATTACTAATACGATGGCTAAAAGAGATATAATTAACATATTTTTGTGTTTTGTTTCCATAATTTCCTCCTTTGGTATTCTATAAAAATGTTATCATACTTAGAGGAATAATTCAAGTGGGTTTTATATATGTTGACATTTTTAAAAGAAAAAAGAAAAACTTTTAAAGTTTTTCTAGTTTAATTAAGCACCTGTTTGTGTAGCTTTCATTGTAATTGAAATACCTGAAGTTTTAGTAGCACCAATACTAGTAGCTGATCCGTTAAATGTTGCAGTTACTTTGAAAGTAGCTGTTGAACCTGGAGCAACTGTAGATACTGATGGTCCTTCTACTGTAAAAGTAATATTACCTTGAGTTACAGTTTTATTTGAAACATTACCACCAGTAGTTGAAGTAATTACTGGAGCAGCTAAATCAGCTGAGATAGTTCCTTCGTTTTCGATAGTTAAAGTAAATGTAACGCTATCTCCTGGCTGAATTAAAGTAGCTGTTAGGTCTGCTGTATGGTTATTATCACTAAATTCAATTGCGCCAGTTGGAGCAACTGTTCCTCCAGTTCCAGTTTTTGCATCGACAACTCCTGTACCAGTTGTTTTTGTTTCATCGAAATGAACATTCCAAGTACTTGAAGTTTCAGCGACGTTTGCAGTACCAGTAATTTGTAATTGTTGTGTAAATGCAGCGTAACCTACTGCCATAACAAATACTACGGCAAGTAAAGCGCCGATTAACGCATTTTTATGTTTACTTTCCATTTTTTTCCTTCCTTTCTATAATAGTCTAAATAATTTTTCTTTGTTTTTTTATTTGCAAAATTATGCAGTTGCTTGGCTAGCAGTAAATGTAACAGTTATTTTAGCAACATTATTTGCTGAAGTAACTTCTGTAGCATCTGGATCAAATGTAGCTGTTACAGTAAATGTAGTAGTACCATCAACATTAAGAGTTGTGCTTCCTAACTGTGAAACTTCAAATATAACATTATTATATGTCATAGTATCTGGATTTTCATCAGTATCAGTACCATTTGTTATAGCTAGTTTTGGTTGAGATAAAGTGGCATTAATTGTTCCTTTATTTTGTACAGTAAAGGTATATACAACTTCATCACCAGGAGTATTTAAATTAGCAGTAATAGTTGCAGTGGTATCACTTGGGAAAGTAATATTAGCAGTTGGCTCTGTACTTCCTCCAGTACCTTTTGTTACTTGATATGCGTTTGTTTTAGTAGTATCGAATTTAACATCCCAGTTTTTCTTGCCGCCTTCTCCGCTTTCTTGAATTGTAGCAGTACTGTTAATAGTTAACTGTTGAGTGAATGCAGCATAACCTACTGCCATTACTAATACGACAGCTAATAAAGCAACGATTAAGACGTTTTTGTGTTTACTCTCCATTTTTTCTTTCCTTCCTTCCTATAATATTCTAAGTAGTTTCCCTACTCTATATTGATGTTATCATATTTTTTAGAACAATTCAAGGGAGTATAATTTTTTTTTGTATTTTTTTTGTTTTTTTATTATTTTTCAAGGCTTTTTTAATATCTAATTTTGTAAAGAAAGAAAAAAGCTCTTTTGGAGCTTTAAAGATTGGTATAACCTAAGAACATATCTAGATCGCTTATATTATTTATTTGATTAGCGTTTTTATTTATAATTTTTACGGTAAAGTTTTGCTGTTTACCACTTTTAATTACATCGCCTATATTGATGTTATGATATTCAAATTTTATATTTTCATTTTTATTACTGAAGGTTATGGTATCTAATTTGGCATCGATGGTACCTTCGTTTTTTACGGTTACGTTATAGGTAACTGAACTATTTTTATTTTCAAGTTTAGCTTTAAAGTTTGCACTTAAATTATCATCTTGGACGGTGGCTATTATATTTTGTCCAGAGTTTATTTGATTTTGAATGCTAATTTCTTTGATATGAACATTCCATGATGGGGTTTTATCTTTAGTAAATGATATGGCCTCTGTTAAACTGGCATATCCGATGGTCATGACAAATATGACTGACAACAATATTATTATTATTGAAGATTTATGAGTATTTTCCATTTTTTCTCCCCTATTCTATTATTAATATATCATAACTAGGGAGTATTTTCAAGATTTTTACATGGCTTTTGGGATATGAATTCCTAAAAGATTTAAAAGGGTTTTTATGATTAAATTATTGAAACTTAAAATTATGTTATAGTCATTTTTTATGGTTTTTTCTAGATTTTGCATATGATTATTTTGATAGAAGTTATTGGCTAGGACTGACAGTTCATAGAGGTAGTTTGCAATTATATGTGGTCTTCTTTCTTTTGCTGCTTGGTTTAAAATTTCTGTTACTTCTAGTAGTTTTATTCTTAGATTTCTATCGGTTTCATTATAGATGTTTTGGGTTAGTTTTCCATTATTTTCTGTGAGCAATTTATTTATTCTAAGATATGTATACAAGATATAAGGACCAGTTTTGCCATTTACTTCACTGAATTTTTTGATATCGAATATATAGTTTTTTGTAAGGTCATTTTGAAGGTCAGCAAATTTTATGATGGCATTTACGATTATATCTAAATCTTCTTTATCCATATTTTTATTATCTTCTCTTAGATTTATGAATTCTTTTTTGACTTCATTTATTAAATCTTCTAGTTTTAAAGCACCACCAGTTCTTGTTTTAAATGGTTTATTATCTTTATCGTTTACGGTGCCATAGCCATAATGGGTTAGTTTTCCTTCATATATATGAGTTAGTTTTGAGGCTCTAAAGATCTGAGTAAAATGCATGCTTTGGCGGGCATCAGTTATATAAATTATTTCATCTGGATTAAAATCTTTTTTTCTTTGCCAAATGGTACCTAAGTCTGAGGTAGCATAAAGATATGCGCCATTACTTTTTTGAATTATACAAGGGGGAATATCTATTTTATCTTCAGGTTGTTTGACGTTTATGATTTTGGCACCTTCATCTAGTTTTAGGTAGTTATTTTCTTTTAGATATTTAAGCATTTCAGGGAAGTATTTATAGGCGTCACTTTCGCCATACCAATAGTCAAATGAAACATCTAGGTAGTTATATATTCTTTTTATATCTTTTACGGAAAGGTTATAAATTTTTTGCCATAAGATGTGGTAGTTTTTATCGCCATCTTGCAATTTTTTAGTTATGGCAGCGCATTTATTTTTGACGTTTTCATCTTCTTTACAAAGGGCGCTTATTTTAGGATAGGTTTGGTTTAGATAGTTTAGATCAAAGTTTATATCTTCATATTTGATGTTTTTAAAGTCATTTATTAATCCATAGATTACTTGACCCATTTGGGCGCCAATATCGCCAAGATGAACATCAGCAATAGTATTATTTCCCTCAAATTTTAAGATATTATTTATGGCCTGGCCAATAATCGCAGTTCTTAGGTGGCCTACGTGAAGAGGTTTTGCGACATTTGGTCCACCATAATCTAAGACGATTGTTTGATGTTTTTTTGTAATACCAAATTTATCTTTTTGCATGAGGTCTATTAAGGTTTGATTTATTAACCAATTACTGATATTTATATTGATAAAGCCTGGACTAGCGGCAGTTATATCTTTAAAGTAGTTAGGCCAATCTTTATTTTGTTTGATTTTATCTACAATTTCATTTGCAATTATTATGGGCGCTTTATGATATAATTTAGCTAATTTAAAACAATCATCACACTGAAAATCAATTCCTTGGATATTTGATTTTACTATTTTTACCTTATAGTCATAATTTAGGTTTTGAAGTGTTTTGTTTAAAATTTCTTCTAGTTTTTCATACATTTATTTTTCCTCCTTTATAATACAAAAATCCCTATAAAATAAGGACGAGTTTGACCCGCGGTGCCACCTTAATTCATAGAGATCTATGCAACTTTTAATCTTTAATGCAGATTATACAACGACTTTTTTACTAGAAAGTGCGTTCATAAGGGTACAATGCTTAAGGTTCCACTTTTCCTTAGCTCACTATAATTATACTTATCTTATTACTATTTTTCCTTTTGTCTTGCCTTTCATTATATATAATTATATAGTGTTTGTCAATTATTTTTTATAATTAAGGTAGTGTTTATCTACAAAAAAACTAGAAAAATTTCTAGTTTTTTGATTTCCTGTTATTGGCCGGAATTGCCGATTTTGTTAATTCCCTGTTGCGGGCCGGGAATGCCACATTTGGGTGCATCGAATACGATTACGTATTATTATATTGCATAATTTCTTATGCACTAATAATATATCATAATTTTTATGAGTTGTCTACTGTTTTTTTACATTAAAAGAAAAGTCCATGGACTTTTCCCTTATTAAAAGAATACAGACCCTAACAAGATTGCTAATAGTATATATAATACTAAGATTATTAGATAACTATTATTGTTAGTACATGGTCTTTCACATGAATTATTGCAAGCCATAATTACTCCTTTCTAGGGCTTATAGATAAGCTCCAAGTATGATTATTAAAAGAATAAATAGTACTAATACGATAGCGGCAGAACTTGTCCCTGTATTACACATATAAATCATCCTCCTTTTTACCTTTCACATTATTTTATGGAAATTTTTAGTTTGTGTGATTACTTCTAGGTAAAAATAAATAAAAATGTTGAATTTTAAAGGAAAATTTGTTATTATTTATATGTATGAAAGGAAGATAAATGTGAAGAAGAAAAAATTAATTGCTTTTTTATTGGTAGCTAGTTTAATGCTTACGGGTTGCGGAAGTGTTGCTACTTTAAAAAATGGCGAGGAAGTTATTGCTAAATTAAATGGTAAGTCTATTACGGCTGAAGATTTATTTGATGAATTAAAACTTCAAGGTGGAGCTTCAGTTTTAACTAATATGATTGATGAGTTTATTGTAAACAAAGAAATTAAAACTGACGATGATGCAAAGTCTTATGCGGAGGCACAACTTAATTCTTACAAGCAATCTTATGAAAGTTATGGTCAAGATTTCAAGGCGGCTTTAAAATCAGCTGGTTATGATGGCGAGGATGATTTTAAGGATGCTTTGATTACTGAGTATAAGAAGCAGATGGTTACAGAAAATTATGTTAAAGATGAACTTACGGATTCAGAAATTGAGAAGTATTATAATGATAATATTTTTGGAGATATTGAAGCTAGACATATTTTAATTAGTCCTAATACTGATGATGATATGAGCGATGAGGAGAAAGAAGAAGCTGAGGATAAGGCTAAGAAAGAAGCTGAAGATATCATTAAGAAGTTAGATAAGGGCGAAAAGTTTGCAGATTTAGCTAAGGAATATTCTGATGATGAAGGAACGGCCAGCAAAGGTGGAAAACTTACGGTTACTCATGGTGCGGTAGTTGAAGAGTTTTGGGATGGCGTGAATGACTTAAAAGATGGCGAATATTCTAAGGAGCCAGTTAAGTCTGAGTATGGTTATCACATTATTTACCGTATTAAACAAAAAGAAAAACCTTCTTTAGAAGATTCGCGCGATGAGGTTATCGATGATTTAGTTCAAGAGAAAATCAGCAGTGATACAACTTTACAGACTAAAGCTTTAGTTGCTTTAAGGAAGAAATATGATTTAGAGATTTCTGACGATAAACTTAAAAAGTCTTATGATGATTTAGTTAGTGCTTCACTTACAACCAGTTCAAATTAATGAGCTGGTTTTTTCTATGAAGTTATCTATTTCTTCTTTTGTAAAGCCTTTGGAGTATAGTTTTTGTTTTAACTTATTATAGAGGGTATATCCTTCATATTTTGTTTTTAATTTTTGATATATTTTATCCATTTCTTTTTCTAATTTACTATTATCGATATGAATATTATCTAAGTGATTTTGAATATCTTCTTTACTATATCCTAGGTTTAAAAGATAAATTTCAGTTTTTTGTTTAAAGGTATAGTTTGTATCTTTGGTGTTATTTACTAATCTTTTATTGATTATTTTTTCTAATTTATTATCTATTAATTTTTGGGTAAAATTTGTTAAGGCTTTTTCAATATATTCTTCTTCGATGTTTTGATTTTTTAGCTCTTGTTTTATTTTATATGGTCCTTCGTTTGTGAGATTTATTTTATCGTTTGTATAGGCTATGGCAAAAGCCTCATTATTTATGAGGTTTAGGTTTTTTAATTTATTTATGATTTTTTCTATATCTTCTTTTGATACTTCATTTTTTAAAAGTTCTTTTTTTATTTCATGTTCGCTTCTAATTTTACGGTTTATCATTTTTAAGATTTTATCATAGTTCTCATAGTAGCTTACTTCTTTTTTTAATTTTTCTAATTCTTTTTCAGTGAGGCTTTTTTTATAGAGTATATTACTATTTACTAAGGTATGATCATTGGCTGTTATGACTAAGCCATTTTCTAAAATTATTTTATATTTATTGTTTATTTTTTTTATGTTTAATATTTTCATTGTTATCACCGGTTTTATTATACGTAATATACGATTATAAGTAAATAGATTATTTAACAAATATATTTTGACTATCTTTTAATCTTAAGGCAATGACGGTGTTTTTTATTTGATAAGCGCGCATATTATCTCCATAGTTTTTGAATAGAAGTTTTACTTTAGAGCCTTTGACAAAGCCAATATCCATTAAGCGTCTTTTTAAGTTATTATTTTTGATATGGGTTATTATAGCTTCTTCATTTGGTTTTAATTCATTTATATTTTTCATATTTTATTATATGAGTTTTTTTATTTTAATTGAATAATTCTTATTTATTTTGTACATAATAAAGCTAGGAGGGATTTTAAATGAATATTAGTATTAAAAACCATATTATGAATAATTTTAAAGGTGCGAGTAAGGAGGATATTGAAAAGGCTATTACGTCTTCTTTCAATGATAAGGATGAGGTTACTTTACCTGGTCTTGGTGTGTTTTTTGGAATTGTTTGGAGTAAAAGTTCTTCAGATGAGAAAGATAAAATTTTGAATATATTAAAGGATAGCTTTTAGGCTATCCTTGATTTTGTATATTAGGAACAGGGTCATTAAATTCTTCACCAGTAAAGGTTACAATATAATTTACTGGGTTTACAGTCGTATTATTTACCGTTTGTGAATTTGTCCAAAAACTAAAGTTTGTATTTTGAAAGTTAAAACTATTTGGATTTATGTTTTGGGTTGTGATTATTTCATTAGTTGTTTGATCTTTTAGGTTTAACTCATTTAATGTTTCACTTAGGTTATAGATATTTTCGGCATTACTATTATAAGCTAAAACGTTTACATTTTCTTTATCTAAAATGAATAATTTATTATCAAATACGCCAATGCCGATATTAGCAAGGTTATCGACTTTTTTTATGATTTTAGCTCTATT
Source organism: uncultured Bacilli bacterium (assembly GCA_944358725.1). GTDB lineage: Bacteria > Bacillota_I > Bacilli_A > RF39 > UBA660 > Coprosoma. Next base: position 1,224 of record CALVRS010000042.1, on the reverse strand, counting down.
TAAATATAGTCCTGATTTTGGTCCTTCTTTATCTGAGTAGATTATAACTAAATTTAAAGGATTATTTTCTATATTGATATCAGTTATATTATATCTACTATATCCACCTTTACATTTAGGTCCTGTTAGTGAGTTATATTCGGCAAGGGTTAGGTCGAAGGTGCATTCGTCTGAAATTTCTGGGTATGGGTTTACATCGACTTTTGGTGGGTTTTGAATATGATTTGTTTGTGTTTGTTTTTCTGGTGCGTTATTTAAAACGGTAAATACTAAAGCAACAGTTAAAATTATGACTATGATTACTAATATATATACTAAAATTAATTTGAATTTTTCCCCTTTCATCTTTTATTCACCTCTATTAATAGAATAACATAAATTTTGATAAAAATATATAGGTTAAGTTAATTTTGTGATTTTGTTTGCGACGATTTGATATTGATCAAATCTTTTTTCAACTTTACCGATTATTTTTAATATATCCCCTACTTCGATATTTTCTAGGGTTTGATATATTTTAGGAAATAGGACTACTATGGCTCTTGATAATTCATCGCTTACTGTTAAAAATGCCATTTTTTCGTTATTTTTAGTATTTATTTCTCTTATTTTATCGGCAGTGGCGATGGCAATGATGTTTTTATCAAAGTATGTTTGAAGATTTTTGAGATCTATAGATTGGTTATTTTTTTTATAGTCTATTATGGGAGATGTTGTTAGATAAAATCCAAAGACTTCTAGTTCTTTTTGCATGAGATATTTATTTGAAAATTCTTTATAGTTTGAAAGTTCTGGTTTAAAAACATCTTCTTCAACATAGGAACCTATTTCACTATAACCGGTTATAATATCGAGGTTTTGAATTAGGGTATTTTTATTAATACCGAAGCTATCGAAAGCGCCTGAGTATATTAAGGATTCGATTGTTTTTGTATTTACTGGTCCTTTATAGCAACGAACAATAAAGTCAAAGATATCTTTAAATTTTCCTTTTTTTCTTTCTTCGATGATTGTATTTGCGGCGGCTTTACCGACGTTTTTGATGTTGGTTAAGGGGAAGATTATTTGATTATTTATGGTTATATATTCTTCTTTACTTAAATTGATATCGGGTTTTTTGATTGTAATGTTATTTTTTAAACATTCATAGATGTATTCTTTAGTTTTTTCTTCACTATTGATGACGTTTGTTAAAAGGTGTTTCATGAATATTTTAGGATAATG
>CALVRS010000041.1 GCA_944358725.1 uncultured Bacilli bacterium | reverse complement strand
ATTTTTATTTCATAAATTTTAGATAAAATTATTAATTTATCTAAGGTTATATTTTTCGAAGTATAATTGGGATTTTCTAATCTACTATAATGCCTTCTTGATATATTTAAGAGTGAAGAAATATTATCTAAGCTATAAGGATTATCTATTTTACTATTTAAGTTTTTATATTCGTTATAATGGTTTAATCTTAGTTTTTTTAAATTAGATGCGAGTATTTTTTCAAAATTACTGTTTTTTACATTTTCCGCTATTTCTTCCATTTGATATGCTTGTTTGATATGCATATTAACACCTCTTTTTATAATTATCACATCACGTTTGTTAAAAAGTGGGACATTTTAGGTGCTTTTTTTAGAAAAATGTGCTATACTAAAAATGTAATAAATAAATCATAGGAGAATTTGATTGAAAAGGAGCATGAAAGATGGTTAAAAAGATTAAAAATTTTTTTAAAAAGAATATTTTAGGTATTATTATTGGCGGACTTATTTTTGGAACGGCCGGAGTTTATGCGGCTACTTATTTTCCTTCTTATAATGTAACATATGATAATACTGAAAGTGGACTTTCGAGTACTGATGTACAAGGAGCGATTGATGAGCTATATAATGAGTGTAAAACACCTGCAATGGGTGGGGATGGTATACTTGAAAAGGTACCAATTGTAACTTCAGGAGACGGTTTATATAAAGATGAATATGAAGATGGAAAATATACTTATAAAGGCGGAAATCCAAATAATTATATAACATTTAATAATGAACGAGCTGCATGGAGAATAATTTCTATTTTGAGTGATGGAACAATAAAAATTATGAGAATAGAAAGTGTAACACAACTAGTATGGGATTCATCTAATTCTAATGTGTGGAGTCGTCCATCAACTGTAAATACCTATTTAAATGGAACATATTATAATAGTTTAACTAATATTTCGCAAAACCAAATAATAAATAATAATTTTAGCGTAGGAGTTCAACCGTGTGGTTTTGTAGTAGAGTTTGAGTATGATACAAGCATTTTAGTCAATAATGAAAATAATACGAAATGGCTAGGAAAAATTGCTTTACCAACTATAAGTGAATATGTTAGAGCTAACTCTAATAAAGAACTTTGCGGAACACTTGATACACTTAATGATGGCTATAACTATGTTACATGTAATCAAACTAACTGGATGTATGGTGGTGAGTATTGGCTTTTATCAGCTTTATGTTCTAGTCAAGTATTTTCGGTTTCTGATACTGGTACAGCTCAGGCTTATGGTAATAACAATTATATAAATAGACAGCGAAATGATATTCATCCAGTCTTATACCTTTCATCAACTGTTAAAATTACTGGCGGAGATGGTTCAGAAAATAATCCTTTTGTTATTGAATAAAATACAAAACAAGTCAGATTATCTGGCTTGTTTTAAGTTGTTTAAAATAAAGATAATTGACTTGATTCATCCATGCCATCTAAGATGCCCATAGTTCTTAGTTTTTCAACTAGAGTTGTAGATAGTTTAGCTCTTTTTTGTAAGTCTTCAATGCTGATAAATGGCTTTTTTTCTCTTTCTTCAACAATTTTTTTAGCAACTACTTCTCCTAGTCCATCGATGGCTCTAAATGGTGGAATAAGATTACCATCTTCGTCAATTACAAAGTCGTGATAATGACTTTTATACAAATCAACTGGTTTAAATTTTATATTACGAGCTAGAGCTTCTAAGGCAACTTTTAGGCACTCTAAGATAGATGATTCTTTATTAGTAGCATCATAACCTTTTTCGTTTATTTCAATAACTTTAGATTTAACGGTTTCATAACCTTTTATCATAGCTTCGATATCAAAATCATCATATTCGGCTGAGAACTGTGCAGCATAGTAAACTGCTGGTTTATGAACTTTATAGTAAGCTAATCTAAAGGCATTGATGACATAAGCTACGGCGTGAGCTTTAGGGAACATGTACTTTATTTTACTACATGAGTCTATAAACCAATCTTCGATATTAGCGGCTTTTAAAAGTTTGACGTATTCAGCCCATTGTTCAGGTTCTTTTGAGGCTTTTCCTTTACGGACAAACTCCATTATTTTAAAGGCTTTTATTGGTTCTACTCCATGATACATTAGATAGACCATAATATCATCACGACAACCAATTACTTCACTGAAAGGAACTATTCCTTTATCTATTAAGTCTTTAGCATTTCCATTCCAAACATCGGTACCATGTGATAGGCCTGAGATTTTGACTAGTTCGGCAAAGGTTTTAGGTTTTGTTTCTTTGACCATTTGCAAGGTAAAAGGTGTGCCAAATTCAGGAATACCTAAGGTTCCTGTATCGTTAATTATTTGCTCTTTAGTCACACCTAATGGCTCTGGAGATAGAAAGATACCCATTGTTTCTTTATCATCCAAAGGTACTTTAGTGACATCATCGCCAGTTATATTTTGAATTAATCTTAGTTTTGTTGGACCAGAATGGCCTAAAATATCTAGTTTCAAAACATCTTGGTCAATGGCGTGATAATCGAAATGGGTTGTACGCCAAGCAGATGTGATATCATCAGCTGGGTACTGGAAAGGTGTGAAATCAAAGACATCCATATATCCTGGGATTACGACAATACCGCCTGGGTGCTGGCCTGTGGTTCTTTTAACGCCCGTACATCCTTTAGCTAGTCTTTCAACTTCAGCAGTACGCATGGTTATACCTTTATCTTCACAGTATCCTTTAACATAACCAAATGCGGTTTTATCGGCTACGGTACCAATGGTTCCGGCTCTATAGACATTATCAACACCAAACAAGATTTTGGTATATTCATGAGCAGCAGCTTGGTTTAAGTCGGAAAAGTTTAAGTCTATATCGGGTACTTTATCGGCGTGAAAACCTAGGAAGGTGGCAAATGGCATATCTTGCCCTTCTTTATTTAATTTAGTATTACATTTAGGACAGTTCATATCTGGAAGGTCATAGCCACTACCATAATCTTCTCCAAGTGGTTTGCCATTTAGTTCAAAGATTGAATGTTTACAGTTTGGACAAACGTAATGTGGGGGCAAAGCATTTACTTCGGTTATACCCATCATGGTGGCAACTAAGGATGAGCCGACAGATCCCCTACTACCGACTAGGTAACCATCATCGTTTGATTTTTTAACTAGTTTTTGAGCAATTAAGTAAATGACATCGAAGTTAGCGCCTATAATACCAGTCATTTTTTGCTTTATCTCGTCATCGGTTAAGTTAGGGTTTTCTTCTTTAAAAAGATTTATTACACCTTCTTTATAACTACGCATGACGTCATTTAGTTTTTGATGAATTTTTATTTGATATTCTTCTTCGGTCATATCATCTTTTTTAATTAGTCTTTTAATGGCATTGAAAGGTTCATCGCCATAAAGTTCTGAGGCTAATCTTTCTTCGATATTATAAGGAAGTGGTTTGCCATAAATACTTTCGGCTTTATCATAGACCATATCGGTGGTTGTTTCAGTACAATTTGGTATTTTTGGGGCAAATGGAATACCACCAGTGTCGATAATGACTTCAATTATATCAATCATATCGGCTATTTTATTTGTATTTTCAATGACTATTTCTTTAGCTAATTCTTCATTTAAGAATGAGAAGTCTTCGAGCATTTCTTCGGTTGTACGAAGGTGCTGGGACGGAATTTGTGTTATATCTTTTTTAGCTAATGGATGTCTTCCGCCACCTGGTACTTTTTGATTGACGATGATTTCTCTATATATTTTATCTTCGGGATTTATTTGATGGACATCACCAGTTGCAACGATTAATTTTCCGGCTTCTTTTGTTACTCTAATTATTTTTTTGATATGTTCTAAGAGTTCTGCTTTATTAGCAAAGTCACCTAATTGCAACAAGTGATCATAGACAGCTGGAGGCTGAATTTCGACATAATCATAGAAGTTAATTAAATTAGCTAATTCTTCATCATTTTTACTACGAGCCAATATAAATATTTCACTTTCATAGCAACCGCTACCAATCAATAGTCCTTCTCTATGTTTTTCAATTTCACTTCTTAAAATTCTAGGTGTTTTATAGAGATATTTGGTGTTTGCTAGGGAGATTAGTTTAAAAAGATTTTTGAGTCCTTTTTTATTTTTAGCTAATATATTTACGTGATAACTTGAACCATATTTATGAATTTCATCTTTAGAAACTAGTTTATCTAAATCTTTTATGACTTCAAAGTTTCTAGAGACGAGTTTTTTTAGCATTTTATGAAATACTAAGGCGGTTCCTTCAGCGTCATAATCTCCTCTATGGTGGGCTGATTCATCCCATGGAACATCATATCTTTTTACAAGGGCTGAAAGGCTATGTCTAGCATACCCGGTATCTAGGGCTCTTGATAGTTCTAGGGTATCAATTACAGTATTTTTAAATTCACCTAGGTTATATTTACTATGGGCCATAGAGATAAATGAAACATCGAATTTAGCATTATGAGCTACCATTGGTAGGTTACCTGTCCACTCTTTGAATTTTTTAACGACGGTTTCTTCATTTTCTTTATCTTTAAGCATGTCATCAGTGATGTTAGTAAGTTCGGTTATTTTAGCAGGTAATTTTCTTCCTGGGTTTATTAGTTCATCAAAGCGATCAATTATTTCTCCATTATTTATTTTTACGGCACCTATTTCGATTATGGAATCAGCGCCACCGGCGTTGAAACCAGTTGTTTCTAAGTCGAAGACAACGTAAGTGCTTTCTAGAAGTTTTAAATCAGATGGTCTTATAACGATATTTATGGTATCGTCTATTAAGGTAAGTTCAGTACCATATAGGGCTTTGAATTTATCTTTATCTTCTTTTCCTTTATTATATTTTGTTACGAGATTAAAGACATGTGGAAATGCTTGGCAACCATTATGATCGGTAATGGCGATGGCTTTATGACCCCATTTCATGGCTGTTTCAACTAATTTTACTTCATCCGCTACACCATCCATTTGACTCATTTTAGTATGAGCATGAAGTTCCACTCTTTTTTCTTTTGCTTCATCTTTTCTTATTATATCTTCTTTTTTTGAAAGGTTGATATCTCTTGCATTTAAAACGATTTCGCCTGAGTATTTATCATTTTTGGTATAACCTCTTATAAGATAATATTTACCTTCTTTAAGGCCTTTTTTATATTTATTAAATTCATCATCTTCTCGGCAGAATATTTTACAGTACATACTATCAGTACTATCGGTTATTTTTAGGGTTATAATTTTAAAGTTATTTTTGGAAGATTCAAATATATCAATACCAAATATTTTAGCTTCGACGGTGACATTATCCATTTCAAAGGTTATGAGATTTATAGGGGTTACTTTATTTGTTATTTCTCTTCCCATGATGCATGGATTTTCTTTTTTTTCAGTGTTTTGAGGAATTATTTTTGTTTTTTCTTTTTCTATTTCTTCTCTTAATGCTTCAGCTTTTTCTTTGTTTATTTTAGTGATTATTTTAATATTAAACCCAGCCATTTGAAGTTCTTTTTCTAGGGGTTTTTGAATGCTTTTAAATTTCATTTCTTCGGCTTTATTGGTAAGTTCAATCAAAAGGTTTTCATCATCTAGTTTTAGTTTAAGATCAAGAAACATTTTTAAAAGTGGAGCTTCTTTACTATAGTTTTCAAGATAGTGTTTATAGTATTTGGTTAATGTTTCGATATCAAATTTATCTGTGGTTATTTGAACTTTTGTAGATTTAGCCATTTTAAAACGCTCTTTAATTTTTTGATTTAGGTTTTGATAAATTTCTAATGGTAAGATATTATTTAAGTTAAGACAAAAAATATATTTATCTTTAGTTTTATTGCATATGATTTTAGTTAGTTTGCCGCCTTTAAAATATTCTTTATTTTCAAGGTTTATTTGGGTTAATAATAAGTTTAGTTTATCTTCCATTTTTAATCACCTTTCTTATTATAGCACAGGCTTTATGTTTTTTTTGCTTAAAACCGTATAAAAGTTTGCTTTACATTTTATTTAAATGTATTTTCGACGTTTAATGGGGTTTATTTTATTTTGTTTAAGGTAGTTTTATTCTGAGATATGGTTATGGTTTGTTATAATTATTTTTTTAGGTGTGTAAATGAGGTGTAAAAGAAAAAGCCTTATTTTGATGTTTTAAAATTTGGCTTACATCAATTTTAAGACTTTTTGTTTTGTTTTAGATAGTTCTTTATAGTTTAAATTAAAATAGATTATTCTATTTGGTACAGATACTTCTTTAATTAGTACATATACTTTTTCGCCTAGTTTTAGTTTTTTATTATGTCCTATGGCTTTGGCGTGGGCTAGATCTTGAGGTGTTACATGGCCTATTATATTATTTTCTAATTTTATTTTAGTGTCATATGGTGTCATGTCGATTATTCTTCCTTGATATATTTTACCTGGGTTTATTTCTTCTTCTTTTTGCATATATTCGGCCATTTTTAAATCTAGTGTTTCTTTTTCGGCAATATCGGCTTCTCTTTCCATATTTGAGTCATATTCACATATTTCTGGTAATAGGTTATTATATTTTGATATTTCAGCTTCGGAGTATTCTTTATCATCATATATGTGATATGGGTCTAGCAATCTATGAACCATTAAATCGGGATGTCTTCTTATTGGTGATGTGAAATGGGTATAGTAGTTTAAGCCTAAGCCATAATGGCCATCACATGTGCTTGAGTATTTTGCTTTACTCATGCTGGTTAATATTAAATGGGATATTACTCCATAATTTTCACTTGTTCTATAATATTCTAAGAATAAGTTTAAATCATTTGAATTATATCTTCCGTTTTTTATTTTATTGATTAAGCTATCAACCATTTCTTTTGAACATAATTTTTCTTTTTTTAATGTTTTTAGTGCGTTTATTAAGTTTTCATCGTTTGGATTTCCGTGGACTCTATATACTTGAGGGGTTTCTAACCATTTATAATATTCGGCGACACAGCTATTAGCAGCAACCATGAAGTTTTCGATTAATCTTTCGCCTTTTTTTTGAATTTGCTTTTTGAATTCTAAGGCTTCTCCTGTTGGTGAGGTTATTACTTTTATTTCATCTGAAGCAAAGTCTACTTTTCCTTCTTTTTTATTTGATTTGTTTAATTTTTCAGATAGTTCTTCCATTATTAGTAAATCATATACGAAGTTTTCATAACCTTTTGGAATGTCTACTTTATCTAATATTTTATTTACATCGTCATAGTTCATTTTCTTTTTTGAATTGATGACGCTATTATATATTTCATAGCTTATTATATGTCCTTCTTTGTTTATAAACATTTCTACTGTTTTGGTTAGTCTATCTACTTTTTCATTTAATGAACATATGCCATTTGATATTTGATGTGGGAACATTGGTATGACTGTATCGGCTAGATAAGCGGATGTGCCTCTTTTTTTGGCTTCTAGATCTAAAGCACTATTTTCTTTTATATAATGGGTAACATCGGCTATATGAACGCTTAATAGATAATAGCCGTTTACAAATTTAACTATGCTTATGGCGTCATCCATATCTTTGGTGTCTTTTCCATCAATGGTAAAGATTTTTTTGTCTCTTAAATCTTTTCTTCCTTTGATATCTTCTTCGGTTACTTCAGTTGGAATTTCTTTTAACTGTTCTATTACTTCTTCTGGAAAGTCTTTGAAAAATCCATGACTGGCAGCGATGGTAGCGATTTCAACATCTGGGTCATCTTTATGACCGATTATTTTTTCAATATGTCCTTCAAATATGGCTTTGTTTTCAATTGTGGCGATTCTTTCTTTTCCTATATCTACTAACACTCTATGTCCAGTTACAATTTGTTTTAATTCTTCTTTTGGGCATATTACGGTGACGTTTCCGTGGATGGTATATGGTATGAATTCTCCATCTCCTTTATATTCGAAAACAGTTTTCCCTTTTGCTCTTTTGATTATTTTTTCTACTTTGGCATCGACATAGTTTGTTTTACCATGATGGATATCTTTTAATACGACGGTGTCTCCTTCTAAGGCACCATTTAGATTTTCTTCGTTTATTAAATATTTTATTTTATGTCCATCTTTTTCGATATTGATAAATCCTTTTCCGAGGTTATTTATATGTATTTCTCCCTGCACTTTTCCTAGTTGTTTTGGATCAAATTTTTTATAATATCCTTCTTCATCTAAATAAATTTTTCCTTGTTCTTCTAGTTCGTTTAAAGCATTAATAAAAGAAGCTCTCATATTTTCACCTTTGATGTGCATGGTTTTACACAGCTCAGATTTAGTCAGCTTCTTTAAGTCAATATTTCTTTGAATTTCTTTTTTGTAATCTTCAATATTTGATAATTCGTTAATCATGTTTTTCCCCCACATACAATTTTATTATATCTGGTTTTCTGATAATTAACAATAGGTTTTCAACTTTTTATTATAATAAATGGTTAATTATTATATTATTTCTAAATTTCTGTTAAAATTTAGAAATAAGTTTTAAGTAAAAATAAATATATATCTATTTTTATGTGTTAGATCTTTTTCAGTTATTATTTTGGCTTTTGGCAAATATTTTTGAGCTATTTTTGTTATGTCTTCACTTTGGGTATAGCCTATTTCAAAGGCTATAATACTTTTTTCTTTTAAATATGGTTTGATATTTTTTAAAATTTCTTCATAAAAATATAATCCTTTATTATCTGCATATAGTGCTAGATGGGGTTCGTTATTTTTTACTAATGGATCGATGATTTCGTCTTTAGAAATATATGGTGGATTACTGATTATGATATCAAATTTTCCTTTGACGTTTTTTAAAATATCACTTTTTTTAAAGTTTATTTGAACATTATTTCTTATGGCATTTTTTTTTGCTATTTCTAAGGCTTTTTCTGATATATCGGTGGCTAAAACATTACTTTTTAAATGTTTAGCTAAAGTGATGGCAATAGCTCCACTACCGGTTCCTATATCTAATATGTCTAATGGTTTTTTTAATTTTTTAGCGTAGTTTATTGTTTTTTCTACTAAGGTTTCAGTTTCAAATCTTGGTATTAAAACATTTTCGTTTACTAATAAATTTATGTCATAGAAATCGACATTGCCTACTATATATTGGACAGGTTTTCCTTCTTGCAATTTTTTTATACCTTCTTCTATTTTTTCTTTGGGAAGGTATTTTTTTAAATATTCTATGTTATTCATTTAAGCCTCTTTTAATTTTCTGTTTTGATCTTCGGTAATTAATGCTTCAATTATATCTTCTAGATTTCCTTCCATTACTCTATCTAGATTTTTTGTTGTATAACCAATTCTATGATCAGTTACTCTATTTTGTGGATAGTTATAGGTTCTAATTTTTTCTGACCTATCACCAGTGCCTATTTTACTTCTTCTTTCTGAACCTAATTTTTCTTCTTGCTCTCTTAATTTTGCTTCATATAAACGAGTTCTAAGCATCTGCATAGCTCTTTCTTTATTTTGTATTTGACTTCTTTCGTTTTGACAAGTGACAACGGTATTGGTTGGTAGGTGAGTTATTCTAACGGCACTATCTGTGGTGTTGACACACTGTCCACCGGCACCTGTACTTCTATAAACATCTATTCTTAAGTCTGATGGATTTATTTCAACATCGACTTCTTCAGCTTCAGGCATGACTAAGACTGTTGCTGTTGATGTATGGACTCTACCTTGGGTTTCAGTTACAGGTACTCTTTGTACTCTATGAGCGCCACTTTCATATTTTAATTTTGAGTAAACATTATCTCCTTTGACCATAAATTCAACTAATGGATATCCGCCAGCATCTGAGTGTTCTTCTGATAGTATTTCGACTTTCCATCCTTCTTTTTCGGCATATTTAGTATACATACGATATAAGTCACCTGCAAAAATATTTGCTTCATCGCCACCAGCAGCACCTCTTATTTCGACGATAACGTTTTTACCATCGTTAGGATCTTTAGGAAGCAATAGTACTTCGATTTGCTTTTCTAGCTCTTCTTTTTCACTATTTAATTTATTTATTTCTTCTTTAGCATATTCTCCTAGTTCTGGATCTTTAGTCATTTCTTTGGCTTCTGTTAAATCATTTTCAATTTTTTTATATTTTTGATAAGCATCGTATGCATCTTTTAGAGATGCTTGTTCTTTTGTAAGTTCTAATGTTTTTTTGATATTGCTTAAAACTTCTGGTTTGCTTAGTTCTTCTTTTAATTCATTATATTTTTCTTCAATTGCAATTAGTCTTTCTAGCATTTTTATCACCCTTTTCGCAATAAGATTATACTATATTTTATGTTTTTTAGCAATTATTAGAAAAAAACAAGCTAGTTATTCTAACTTGTTTGGTTATTTATTTTATGGTATATGGATCATTTTGAGTGCCTGTTCCTCCTGTGATTTGAACTTCAGATGAGAGAAAAACTGTTGGGTAGACAGTACCTTTAGAAGATGAAGAAAATGTTTTAACGCCCGCAATAAAACTATGTACATA
>CALVRS010000040.1 GCA_944358725.1 uncultured Bacilli bacterium | reverse complement strand
AAAAGCTGAAAATAATATACTTTCAAAAACAAATTGTTCCGTTTCATCATATACAAATTCATATGGTTTAGTATAACCACCAACCTTAGATACATAAGCTAAAATGTATTTAAGCTCGCGCATACCTTCCATTGACTGTAAATAATGATATAAATATAAAATAGAGTTATAACCTTCTTCATCCTTTTCGTCTTCTAAGCGTTCTTTAATCTCATCGACAATATTATGCAAAAGTTCTTTTCTTTTATCATCTAAACCAGAAAAAATAACGTTGCTATCGCCAAGTTCACTCTTACTAGAATTTTCAAATAAACTATTAATTCTAGTTTCAACATCCATAATATAATCAGTATCAACCTTAATATTATCAAGTTCATCAGCTGATTTAATACCTAAAATATTAAGTAAAATTACTTTTTTATCCTTTGGCCATTTATTAATATCATCAAGTTCTAAATAATTATAAATCATTTGTCTAGAAACGCCCAAACACTTAGCTAACTTTACCTTAGAAATACCAAGTTCTCTTAAAATGTCATTTAATCTTTCCATAAGTTTGTAACCCTCCTACTATTACATTTTAACCCATATCCCCTATCAAAGTCAAGTAAAATGTAAAATTATGTCAATCAAAATAAAAAGGTATTACTAAAGTAATAACCTCAAATATTATTTTTTCTTAAATACAAATAACTTACTCATAACATAATTCAAAATAATAACAATAATATTAGAAATAACCTTTAAAATAATAGCAGGCCCCTTTAATAAATCAACTCCAACAAACATAATGCCTAAATCTAAAACTCCTGTTGCTAGCCTGCATACAGTAAAATTACCAAGCTCCTTTAAAAATAATTTAAATTCTAAACTTTTACTATCAAATACCCATAATTTATTAGTGATAAAAGCAAATAATACAGATAATATCCATGCAATAATATTACTGACAACATTAGAAATCCCAAATACTTCAAAAAGCAAACTATATGAAACAATATTTATAACTGTTGTTAAAACTCCAAAAATTCCATATAAAATAATAAATTTATATTTTTTTAATAAATCCTTAATCTTATTCATAATTCTAAACCTTCTCCTTATACACCTTTTTAATAATGCCACCACCTAAACACTTATCACCATCATAAAATACGCATGCTTGACCTTCAGTAACAGCTTTCACACCTTGTGGATATCTTACTAAAATATTTCCATTATCAAGCATTTCAGTATAAACTTCATTGTCTTGCTGCCTATATCTAAATTTTGCATTACATTTGTCTTGCAAAACATCTAATAAATTAACATCTTCAATTTCACAGGCATAACTCATTAAATACTTGTTTTCATCTCCCATAGCTACATATAAAATATTTTTCTTTAAATCTTTTTTACAAACAAATAATCTATCCTTAGTACCACCAATATTAAGACCTCTTCTTTGACCAATTGTATAATACATTAAACCATTATGTTTGCCAAGTACCTCATTAGTATCAATATTTACAATATCACCAGGATTATTAGGTAAATAATTTTCTAAAAAATGTTTAAAATTACGTTCGCCAATAAAACAAATACCCGTAGAATCTTTTTTATCCGCAGTAATAAGACCATATTCATGAGCTATTTTTCTAACCTCACTCTTTTCCATCTCCCCTACTGGAAATAAAACTTTTTCTAATTGTTTTCTAGAAACCTGTGATAAGAAATAAGATTGATCTTTATTTTTATCAAGACCTTTATAAAGCTTGCCATCTATAAGTCTTGCATAATGACCCGTCGCAATAAAGTCAGCTCCTAATTTAAAAGCCTCTTTAGCAAACATATCAAACTTAATATACTTATTGCACATAATATCTGGATTAGGAGTTCTTCCTTTTTTTAACTCATCTAAAAAATAAGTAAAGACATAATCCCAGTACTCTTTTACAAAATTGACTCTTTTTAAAGGAATATTTAATTTTTCGCATACCTTTAAAGCATCATTATAATCTTTCTCTTGCGGACATATATCATTTAAATCATTAGGATTACCCAAAAAATCATTATTAATAGTGCTATCCCAATTTCGCATAAAAAGACCTATAACTTCATAGCCCATCTTTTTAAGTAAAATAGCTGCAACACTACTATCTACTCCCCCACTCATACCAACAACAACTTTAGTCATATAATCACATCCACTTATAATTATACAAAAAAAAAAGCTAAAAAGCTACAAATTCAAAAAAGAAGTAATAAAATTAATTAATCTTGGCGCTAAATAAACTTCATATAAAACACTTATAAATAAAATTATTAAAGAGAAAATCAAAACAAATAAATATCTATTAAAAATATTTTTAAAATCAAAATTTTTCTTTTTCAAAAAACTATTTATTAACTTATAAGATAAAATTAAAGCATAAGAAGAAATTAGTAAATATATCATTAAATTTATAACATGATGCGGAATAGTATATGCTAAAGCTAAAACAACACCTTTAAAATTAAAATTAACAATAATACTAGCAATCGAAAATCCTAAAGCAAAAGATTTAATAAATAAAAATAATAAAATTAAAATAAAACCAATCACAGATATTCCAAGAAGCCAAATCAATAAACTAGCTCCTAAAGTAAAAATCAAAGTATTGATAAGTGTAACATTATAATTTAAATTATTGCCATTCAAACTAGTTAAAAAACTGTTTAAATACTCACTTACCATAGCTTTATCACTTTCATTTAAAATTGTCACAAAAACACTCCCAGAAGCAAGACCAACCATTATAATCACAAGCAAAAAAACAAATAAATTTTTATTAATACGAATATTACTTCTTAAAATCTCCATATATTTTTTCATAATTATCCCTCAACAAATTATACTCATTTAAAGAAAAAATATTCCCAAAATAAAAAAAATATTATATAATTTATTAAGAGGTGATAACATTGAATTCTAAAGTTCAAAAAATAGCCGTGTGGATTATGCTTATTGGTATAATTGCATTTTTTATAGCTGGTTTATTTGTATATGCATAAAAAGCGTCTATTTTTTAAGGTAGATGTTTTTTATTGCCAGAAAATTCTACTATTAATTTTAAAAAAATAATGCCATATTAATAATGTAGTCTTATTAATTAATAGGAGATGATTATTTGTATTTAAAAAAATTTAAAAAATCAATCTTCCTGCTTCTTCTCCTTACTATTATACCAATAAATGCTTTAGCTTATTCAGAAAGAATAATTGCTGGCGGACAAAACATAGGTATAACTTTAAATTCAAGTGGCATTTTAATAGTTGGTACATATGAAGTAAATAATACATCTCCTGCTAAAGAAGCTGGACTAAAAACAGGAGACATTATTGAAAAAATCAACGGCAATCCAGTTACCTCAATAGAAGACATGGCAAACGAAATAAATAAAGTTAAAGATGAAAACATTAAAATAACATATAAAAGAAAGCAAAATCAAAATGAAACAACCTTAAAATTATATAAAGATGAACACAATATATATAAAACTGGGCTTTATGTAAAAGATAGTGTAACTGGCATAGGTACTTTAACCTTTATCGACCCAAATACAAAAAAATTTGGCGCTCTAGGGCATGAAATTCAAGAACAGACAACAGGAGAAATTTTTGAAATAAAAGACGGCACTATATTCTCATCTAAGGTAACAGGCATCATTCCAAGTACTGATGGATCTCCTGGAGAAAAAAAAGCCGATTATGACAAAGAAAATACCACTGGCGAAGTAAATGAAAACACCGAAAGAGGGATATATGGTAACTATACCTCATCATTTGACCAAACAAAAACATATCACGTAGCAAAACCGGAAGAAGTAAAAAAAGGAAAAGCCAAAATTCTAACAGTTTTAAATGATACAAATATTGAAGAATATGAAATAAATATTATTCAAATAAATAGTGAAAAACAAAAAACAAAAAATTTTGTATTTGAAATAACTGATAAAAGCTTACTAAATAAAACTGGTGGTATCATACAAGGAATGAGTGGCTCCCCTATTATTCAAGGAGACAATATTATAGGTGCAGTAACTCACGTAGTTGTAAACGATACCGAAAAAGGATATGGTATTTTTATCACAAATATGTTAGAAGAAGCAGAAAATTAAGAGGGAAATCCCCTCTTTTTACTTTGAAAATTAAATAAAATATATTATAATATATATCTAGATGGAGGAAAAACAATGCAAAAAATTAAACAATCAAACTTTGAATTAATGCGAATAATTTCTATGTTTTTTATTGTATTATATCATGTAATGCTTCACGGGCAAGCAATGCATAATACCAATGGAACAGTTTTATTAATAGTACAATTTATAACTTGTATTACATTAGTACATGTAAATTCATTTATTTTAATAACCGGATATTTTCAATATGATAAAAAATTTAAACTCAAAAAATTCTTAAGTATATATGTAGAAATGTATTTTTATAAAATAATTATATACATTATATGCGATTTATTACATATTTATAATTTAACTAGTGTAGACATTTTTAACATGATAAATCCATTTGATATACCATATTGGTATATTGCCTGTTATTTAATCTTATATTTAGTTAGCCCATTTTTAAATACATTAATAAAAAACATAGATCAAAAAAATCATAAAAAATTAATTTTAATATTAATACTATGCTTTTCAATTGCACCATTTTTTAGTAATCAATCAGTGGGAACAAACAATGGCTTAACTGTAATTGAATTCATTATAATGTATTTTATTGGAGCATATCTACATAAATATCCAATTAATAAAAGTAAATATTTTGAAGATTTTTCAAAAAATAAAATTCAATTAATATTTTTTACAAGCACAATAATGTTTTTAATTTTAAATTTTATAACATATAATTTTGGACAAGTATTAATAAATAACACATCTTCCCTATTACAATATTTTGGAAATCTAATAAACCAAAATTATATAGCATACAATTTTCCTATTTTAATACTTCAATCAGTGTGTTACTTCTTATGGTTTAATACATTAAATATTAAAAGTAAATTTATAAATTACATATCATCTTTAACTTTAGGCATTTATTTAATTCATGATCATCCTTACTTAAAAAAAAATGCTTTATTCCTGGTTTAATATTACAAATTCAAATGTACTAAGCTCAAAAAAATTCATATTGCAAATAATCATTGTTGCCATCATCATTTTTACAATTTCCCTAATTATAGAAGCAATAAGACAATTAATATTCAAATTCATTAGAAAAAGAAAAATATCGCAAAAAATATCAAATAAATTTTATAACTATATTGATAGTTTACAAAAAGACGCCTAACAGCGTCTTTTAAAATTTTAGTAATCAATACAATCTCTAGCAATAAAATTTAAAATCTTTTGATCAGTTTCATTATCATAATGAAGTCCATCTGGTAAATTAAAATTTAAACGATTATAAGCATCACAGTACTGAATATTAATATCATTAATATCATCTACATATTTTGCAATATATGAATTAAACAGCTCAATTCTTGCATTAGTTCTTCTTCCTGCAAAATACTTTTCAATAATTTTCTCATCAATAGGATTTACAGAAAGAAAATAAAATTTAACATCTGAATAATCTAATAAAATTTCCTTATAAATTTCAATATATTTTTCAGCCATTATAGCTGGAGAAACATCATCATTAAGATCATTAACCCCCAAATTAAATACAACATGATATTTATATTTACTATCCCTATTATCCAAAATGTCACGTAAAACAGGGTCTCCCTCATCAATCAACCAATCCAGTTTAGCCCCACTTTTAGCATCAAATATAAAATTTTGAGGAATGTTTAATTTATTCTTTTTATTATAAATAAACTCCATCCTAGAATCTCCAACAATAATAACCTTATTTAAAGAAATATCAAATATACGTGAATCAAGATCATTCAAGCTCAAAAGTGAAGCATCAAAATTAGTATTTTGAATATCATTATCTGTTTTAGCTATTACTGTAAAAAAAGAAAACAAAGGAAGTAAAATTAAAGAAATTACTACAAATTTATGTTTAAAGAAAAATTTTTTAATAATTTTAAATAAATTTAAACCTAAAATACTAAGTATTAAATATATAATACCAAAAACCAATATCAAGCAAAAAAGATAAGATTTTATCATACATATCACCACATGAAATATTCTATCATATATCAAATGAAAAGTCATATTTTTTTATAAAATTTATAAATAAAATATTAATATATTAACAAATAAAGTTTATTACCGTCAAAATGTAACTGTTTTTTATCAAAAACATCATAATTTTTATTCTTAAAATACTTATTATAATCGTCTTCACTCATCTGCTCTAAAACAATATCATAATCCTTTTTAGCATAATCATTGACAGCAGCTTTTAAAGCCCACCCCTCAGCCATAACTCTAATATTTGCACCATTTTCATAACCAGTATCATAGTGATAAGCAGAGTCAGTATCATAAGCGTAATAAATATATTTAATTTTAACCTTTTCTTTTTGCTCATAAATAGAAATTTCGCTTTGTAATTGGCTTAAATAAACTGTATCTTGACGATAACGTTCTAAATCAATGCGTGTATTTTTATATATTAAATAACTATAAAAAAGCATAATAATCAAACTAATTGTACAAATTATATAAATAGAAAATTTAAAATTAACATTAAACTTTATTAACATCAACAAACCAATAACACTTGGTAAAATAGCAACCGATAAAATAGTTCTAGCCGCAATATAATTTTCATCACTATTCATAACAATATTTGGAACAAATGGCATTAATATAGAAGATAATAAAACACCAATTAATAAAAGAATATTAATAGTCTTGCTTTTATTTTGAATTATTCCAATAACCCCAAATATAAACATAATCATTACAAACAAATAATATATTTTAGGTGAAATATAACCAAAAAATTGTTTTAAACTAGTTGGAATTAAATATGTAAAAATATAATAAACATTTTTTATTAAATTAACATTACCAACACTGCTAGTAGCCTCCCCAAAAATACCAGCTACAATTTTTATAAAAACTAAATCAGTTACAAAAGCAATGCCATATATAACAAATGCTATAAAAAGTTTTTTTAATATATTTAAAATATCAGACTTATCATTATTCTCTATCTTACTAGCTTCAAATAATAATAAAATAGGAATTAAAAAACAAGCCATGCCTTGATAACTAGCCACACTAATAATCATAAATAAAGAAGCCAATAAATAGCGCTTTAACTCGCCTAAAGATATGTACTTAGCTGCTAAAACCGCCATTAAAATACCAAGACCCATAATCATAGCTTCATCAAACATAATAACTTCTATCATAAGGGGCATATAAAATAAAGTAAAAGATAAAATTAAGATAGAAAGCTTTACAAAATTATTTTCGGTCTTCTTTTCTAAAAAATCATATATTATCAAAATTGATGCTGATAAACATATATTAACACCAAAAGCCGATAAAAAACCCATCGAATCAAAAGGTAAATTAACTAAACTATAAATCCAAAACATTAAAGCTGAAAAAAGTCTACCTTTTTGTAAAAACCAAACTGCTGTATCCTCATAACCAAGAAAAATATTATAATAACTATCAAGGCCATGAGATGGTACAAAATTA
This sequence comes from uncultured Bacilli bacterium, assembly GCA_944358725.1. Taxonomy (GTDB): domain Bacteria; phylum Bacillota_I; class Bacilli_A; order RF39; family UBA660; genus Coprosoma. The sequence continues at coordinate 12,269 of CALVRS010000040.1, read as the reverse complement.
GGTGAAGTAATTATAGTAGCTACACAAAAAATTATAAAAAACAAAATTATTTTTTTCTTCATTAAATTTTCTCCTTCTTATCTTTTTCAGTTTCAGCAACTATATATATTGGACGTTTTTTAACTTCCAAATATGTTTTAGACAAATATTGTCCCATAATTCCTAAACATAAAAGTTGTACACCGCCAATAAAAAACATTATACAAACAGTACTTGGCCAACCACTAGTAGGATCTCCAAACATCAAAGTCCTAATTATAACAACAATAATTAAAATAAATGCTATAATGCAAAATAATATACCCATAACTGAAGCAATTGATAAAGGAATTGTCGAAAACGCAACAAAACTATCTATCGAATATAAAAATAATTTCCAAAAAGACCATTTAGTCTCCCCTGCTGCTCTTTCAATATTTTCATATTCTAACCATTTTGTTTTAAATCCAACCCAAGAAAAAATTCCTTTAGAAAAACGATTATATTCTTTAACTTCTAATACTGCATCAACCATTTGTCTTGACATCAATCTAAAATCTCTCGCTCCATCCACAAATTCAGTTTTAGAAATTTTATTAATAATTCTATAATATAATCTTGCAAAAAAACTTCTAATAACAGGTTCGCCCTTACGAGTTACCCTTCTAGTAGCCACACTATCATACTCACCAGTTTCTAAAATATCATACATTTCCTTTAAAAGAGCTGGTGGTTCTTGTAAATCAGCATCCATAATCGCCACATAATCGCCAGTAGCTGCTTCAAGCCCTGCATACATGGCAGCTTCTTTACCAAAATTGCGAGAAAAAGATATATAGCGAACACCATCATTTTTAGAAAGCTTTCGCATCAAATCTAAAGTATTATCTATACTCCCATCATTAACAAAAATAATTTCAAAATTCACATTTTTAAAATCTTCCTTTACATTCATAATTTCTTTATAAAAAATTTCAATAACTTCTTGTTCGTTATAACAAGGTACAACTAAAGATATTTTTTTCATATTTAGACTCCTTTTACAACAAATATTTTAACACATTTTAAATAAATTTAATATAAATATCTATTTTTTCATCAAATAATAAACTATACTTTGAGTCAATAAATTAAAATGTTTTAAATAAAAACCGCTCAAACCTTTAATATACTTATTTTTCTTATAATGAGGAAAATTTTTTAATACATTATCCTTCGCACACTTGCACGCTTCTCTATAACTTTTTTTATCAAAATTGCTTGCAGCCTTAACAAAAGTCATGTATAAATATCTAACATAACAATACTCAAGCTCAAAATAATATTCATCGAAAAAATTATTTTCTTTATAATATTCTATAATTCCATTCCAATTATCAATATAATTAAAAACCCGTTTGTCAAAAGTTTTTGAAATAGCCCCTTTTCTTTGGACATAATTAATAAGTGGCATATGTATAGTTCCTATACTATTAATATAAGGAAATAATCTATACAAAAATTCTACATCTTCATACCAAACACCTTTTTTAAATAATACACTATCAAATAAATTCCGTTTGTAAAGTTTATTCCAAGCAGTAGGATAAATATCAATCATTTGTTTTTTTATATCATTTTTATCAAATATATCATTTATAACCTTCGAAGAAATTTCTTTAGATTTATTTTTCCAAACAAGCCTAACATCACAAACAGTAATATCAAAATCTTTTGAAATAGCTTTTTCATATAATTTTTTAAACATATCTAATGAAACATAATCATCACTATCAACAAATCCAATATAATCACCATGACAATTTTTAATGCCAAAATTACGGGCATCCGAAAGCCCACCATTTTCTTTTTCAAAAGCAAAAACCTTATTCGGATAACTTTGTACATATTTCTTAATTATTTCAGCAGATTTATCAGTAGATCCATCATTTACAATCACTATTTCTATATCTTTAAGTGTTTGATAAACTAAACTATCTAAACATCGCTCTAAATACTTATCGACATTATAAACAGGAACAACTACACTAACTTTTGGCACACTATCACCTCATATTTGATAATTTAAATAAAATTTTATAACACTTATGACTAGCAAAAAAACAAACCAATTTAAATTTAACACTTTTAACTTTTAAATACCTATTTTTCTTATAATGAGGAAAAGTAGTTTTCAAAATATCAACACATTTATTAATCATATCCTTTTTGTGAAATTTAGCAAACCTAAGTACCGCACTATATAAAAGATGTTCTATATATAAATACTCTAAAACTTCTAAATATCTGTTGCCACTCCTCTTAATAAATTCATTTTTCAAATGCTCACAAATAATAAAAATATCTTCCAATTTAGCAGAATATTTTTCTTGAATCATTGAAGAACCACTTCTAATAACATAATAATACAATGGTTTATTAACATATGAAACATTTTTAACATATATTCCCAAAAGAGGAATAACTCCTAAATCTTCATAAATAGCATTTTCAATAAAAGACAAATTATTTTTTATAAATAAACTTTTTTTATAAAGTCTTGCAACAGGTCCAGGATGCGATAACATAAAATTAATAACATTATCATTAGTAAAATTAGTTAAATTATTATAATAAATATTCTTATCATCAATTACTTTAAAAATATCACAAACAACAATATCAGACATCTTTTTTTCAGCAGTTTCAACTAATTCTTCAAGCATATTTGGAGCAATATAATCATCGCTATCAACAAATGTCAAATATTTGCCCTTAGCCTTTTTAATACCTAAATTACGGGCCGATCCTTGACCGCCATTTTTCTTATCGATAATTGTTATTTTATTTTTATATTTTGATAAAACTTTCATGGTATCATCTGTTGAGCCATCATTAACAACTATAATCTCATAATCATTATAAGTTTGATTAAGTAAAGATTTTAAACATCGCTCTATTCGCTTCTCTTCATTATACGCAGGAACAATTACACTAACTTTTATCATTTTCATCATCCATTTTCTCAAATAATTTTAACCAACAATCAACAATATTTGAAACTTCAAACTTTGAAGATTCATTTTTTGCCTTTTTACTAAATTTCTCAAGCAAAGATGCATCTGTCATAAGCTGCTCTAATTTGCGTTTATATTCATCAATATCATCTTGTTTAACAACAAAACCATCAACACCATCTAAAACCTGGTCACATGCTGCCTCACCAAAATTAAAAATAACAGCAGGAACACCACAAGTAAAAGCCTCGATAATACTAAGAGGAAAACCCTCTATAATTGAAGTATTTAAAATTATAGAACTTTTTAAAAGAACATTCATCGGATTACTAACAACTCCTTTATTAAAAATCTGATTGCTTTCTTCTATAATTTTAATAGTTTCCTCATTTAAATATCCAGATCCATATAATTCAAACTTCCAATCTTTAAACTTTTTATTTTTAAAAACATCATTTACAATTTTTACCATTAAATCAATTCTTTTTTCTTCAGAAAATCTAGTCAAAGCAATCAATTTTTTGTTTTCATTCACATCAGCTTTCTCGCTACATTTAAATCTTACAGGATTATATATATAATAATTTTTTATAAAACCTTTTTTTGGGGCAAGCAATGCTGTAGCTTTACAAAGCCAAGAAATACCAAATATTTTTTTATTAAACTTTTTTAAAGTTTTAAAATTTTTTCTATCACTATCCATAATATTAAAAGTTGAATGCTGGACATATATAACCTTTTTTAAAAACCCATTAGGAATTCCATTTAAAACCTGATAATGAGAAGCAATAATATAATCCGGTTTTTCCTTTAAAATATATTGTTTTAAATTCTTATAGTCCTTTCGTAATTTATTATAATCTTTTATATACAAATTTAAAGTTCTAAATACCTTTTTTCTATTTTTTAAAGCATTAAGTACATCACGTCTATATGTAAAATTCCATTTTTCTTTTTTATTAATTATTATTTGTTTAAAAGAATTTTCTTCATAAACTTCAAAATCTTTATTTCTAATTGAAACAATTTGAACATCATACCCTAAATCTTGAAAAGCAAGACCTAAAGTTTTATTTACCTGATAAATACCTCCAAGCACATGAGCTTCATTTTGAATAAACATAATTTTTTTCATTTAAAAATCCTCCTAATAAATAAGTGCTGAAATTTATTAATCACAAAATTATAAACAGGTTTTAATTTAATATATAAAAATTTAGAAATTTTATTTATAAGATAAGCAAACAAAAACGAACTAATAAAAACCAAGCCAACATATACGAAATAATTTTTTAAATAATCAGTAGTTTGATCAAATGGTAATCTTAACCAATTATAAAATACGTTATCAGCAATCCAAGAAACTAAATACATCTCAAAAGTAACTAAAGAAATAATACTTATAATTTTCTTTGAATATTTATTTTTAATATCAACATGTGCGAAAATTTCAAATATCATAACAGTCACAATCAAAGTAAACAAATTAAAATGCCCACAATCATTAAATCCAAACCAAACTCCTGGATATAACTCACCATAATTATTAAAATAACATAAAGAACTTTGAACTAACAAAACAATAAATAAAATTAATAACTTAAATCTTAACTTTAACTTAAGTGGATAATCTTTTAAATATTTCCCAATAAAATAAAAAGTAAACGGATATAATAATAACCAGTGATTTGGTAAAAAATCATAACCAAAATTGCTAGGGACGAAAAACCTAAAAGTCGGAGGAAGAGAAGTAATCAACACCAACACTAAAATTAAAATTTTTCTTTTATTTCTTGTTTTTAACTCATCATAAATCATATTTAAAAAAGGCATTAATAAAAATAATCCAATATACATCTCAACATACCAAGCATATCCATCAGCTTCAAAATTTAAAATTTTCATTATACCAGTAAAAAAAGATATATCTTCATTCAAATAAACACATCTAAATATAATAGCAATAATAGAAATTAATAAATAACTAATAATAATTTTAAAAATTTTATAAAAATAGTCCTTATTAATTTTTACTTTATAACTAAAATAACCAGATAACATCAAAAATAAACCAATACATGGCAAAACTAACCATTCATACATAGTTAATAAAAACATCCCAATTCCCCTGAGTGGAATGGCATAATAATTACTATGCAAAATAAAATGTAAAGAAATAACCAAAACAATTGCCACTACTCGCACTAAATCAAGTCCAACAATTCTTTTCTCATTCATATAAATCACTCCTAGTTGTTATCAATATATTCTTCTATATGTTTAATAAAATTAGCAGTATTACTTATATATTTCTTTGGCTTAAAATCTTTTGCTTTTTTAATAACTTCATCAAGTTTTGAAAAATCAGATAATTTTAATAAATAACCCTTCTTTTCAAAATCATTAACTATTTGTAATTGATGATCATTAGTGTGTTCTCCATATTTTTTTAAACGTGCTGCTGCAATAACTTTTTTGCCATTTTTAATGCCATTTAAAATAGATGCAACTCCACCATGAGTAATTAACAAATCACAATCTTTAACTAATTTATCAAATTTTTCATATGGAATCAAATCATAAATAACCATATTTTTACTTTCAAATTTTGTATATCCAGCTTGCACAATTACATTGTCTTTAATATTACCATTATCAATTTCTTTTTCAATGGCCTCAAGCAGTCTAACAAAAGATTTATCTTGCGTTCCTAAAGTAACTAAAATCATATTATCGCCTTCCTAAAAAACACCGCCAAAATATTTTGCCTTAGGATATAGTTTTAACATACTCTTCCACTGTACAATAAATAAATCAGCAAATTTATACACAATTTTACCAGTAATAGTCTTAGTAGTCATATTTGCAAAAGTTTCAATAAAAATAATCTTACACCCAAATATTTTGCCCAAAAGACACATTGGTCCAGCCACATGAGCACCAGTACTAACAATATATTTAGGCCTAAATTTAATAAAAATAAATAAACACAAAAAACAATTAATTAAAAGTTTAAATGGATACACAAATTTATGATCCTTAGTACCATATACTAAAAAATCAATTTTTTTACCATACTGCTTTTTTAATTTAACATTATTAGCTGTTTTTTCAGTAACGATATGATAATCGTATTTTTTAAATAATGGTTTCAATTGCATAAGTTCAACAAAATGTCCGCCAGTACTAGAAATAAACATTACTTTTTTTTTCATATTTATCACCATATCCTCAAAACCATTATAACATATAAGTAAAAAGAAAAAAAGTCAAAAGACTTTATTAAAAAACCATAAATTAAATATTATCAAAATAATAAATATATATTAAGCCTTTATTTTAAGTTTTCGATTTTTATAAAAATAAATTATAGCAACAATTACTCCTGTAATAAATAATATAATAGATATCTTATAGCCATTGGTACCAGAATATTTCATAGTAATAATCCCGTCATTAGGAACTTTAATTTCAATAAAACCATTTTCATTTTCATAATATTCTATTTTCTTATCATTAAGCTTAATTTCATAACCCATATAATATAATCTTGGAAGCTCTAACGTTGCCCCATCAGTTTCAATATCAAATTCTAAATATGGAGTCGCATTATTAACATCTGTAATTTTGGCAGACCCTTTTTTAATTATAATATCTTGATTCCTATTTTCAAAATAATCAAAATTATTCAAAGCTTTTACTGGTAAATATTCATAGCCCCAGCCCATACCAACTTCACTCATATTTATATTCTTTAAATCAATATATCCATAATCATTGACATTAACTAAATATATAGCACTAATAGTTGATATAACAACCAAAATAGTAGCCACAACTTTTTGATTATTCTTCTTAACAAAAATAATAATCAAAGAACCAAGTACACTCATAAAAAATGCTAAAAACATTTCAATTCTCCATGGAAATTGAATATTCAAAAGTAAATCAGGAAAATATTTCCAAGGAAAAAACTTTGTAATCATAAATAATGAAATAAAAGTGCAAAGCATAAAACAATTAAATAATTTTTTGTTTTCAACCTTCTTATATCCACATAGCCAAACAATAATTGTAGCAACTAAAGGAATTATTCCTATTGTATAATATGTATATTCTGGATTTTTCGGAATATAAAATAAATCTCCAAGATTTACCGTATTATTTAAAATACCATCTAAACTATACATATGATGAGGCAAAAATACAGCATAATTACCAAAAAACTTATGTTCTAATAATGGTAAAATAAATGGCGATGAGAAAATCAAAATAAAAATTGAAGCAATAAGAAAAGATATAACATTTTTCTTCTTAAAAGTATCTCTATATTTAAAAAGCAAATATATTATGACAAAAAAAGTCATATAAACAGCAAGCACTAAATGAGAAAATATAGCTCCGACATATCCACCCACAAAGCACAAATAAAATTTGCTTTTATTATTTTCAAATAAATATTCAATTCCCAAAAAAATTAAAGGAATAAAAATAAATAAATAAGATTCACTCATTGCATCACGTGTAAAAATATCTAAAACATGATAAGGAAAAGTCATATAAAAAGCAGCAGCAACTAAACCAATATAATTATTTTTAAATACTTTTCGAACAAATAAATACATAAATAAACCTGACAAAAACATACTTGATAAATAGGCACATTTAATTGCCAAAAAAATTCCAAATCCAAATTGACTAATTATTTTATAAATATAAAGTGTCAAAAAATGACCTAATGGCGGATAAAAAATACCAGTTCCATATCCAAAATCATTAGCAACGATCGGAATAATTTTACTAGGAATAATATCGCTTATCTTAAAACTACTTATCCAAGCTTCTAAACTAGACAAATGAATTGGTGTATCATGGCCATAATAATATCCACCAAACAAATTTGTAGCAAAAATAAATAAACTAATTATAAATATTGCCAAAATAAATTTATCAACTTTACTCCATATCTTATTTATTTTTTCCATTAATATCAACCTTTCTATCAATAGAATTTTGATTAACAATATAAACAATTAATGATAAAGTAACAACAAGCCACATCATAGGACTTACCCAACCAAATACATGACCAGAATGATAAGCAATAATAAGGCCAAGAAGAGGACTAATCAAGCACATAATTGTCTCAAAATTGAAATTATTTTTGAATTTTTTAATTCCTTTAATCAACAAATAAACTAAAATTGCAAAATAAGGACCGAGAAGTAAGATTAAACCAACAATACCAAATAAATAATATTGATAAAAATAATCTCTTTCAAGATCCATCATATTCAAAGTATATCCCATACCTAAATATGTATCCATATTATCATTATTTCTCTCTTTAATCCTTTTTATAATATCAGTCTTCATTATTCTACTATTATTATTTAAAGCTTTATCCCTAGATGCAATTTCAATCCAAAACTCAGTATCATTTTCAAATGGATATAGTTTTAAAAATAATTCATTAATTAAATATTCGTCTTTGTATTTTAAAAATATTTTAGATAAAGTTTCCTTATTATTAATAACTTTATCATTTTTAAGTTCGGTATAAGCATTTGTATCCTTAACAGAAAAATCAGCCTTACCTTCATTCAATCTCGAAATCATAAAAGGTGAAACTGTAAAAAAAGTTATACATATAAGTGAAATGAAAAGAAATTTTTTCAGAAATAATATATTAAATTTCTGCTTATTAAATAATGTAGAAACAATATATGTCGTCAAAGCAAAAATCACAACTAAAACAGCTCCGACAGCTGATGTTCTTGTTCCTAACAATATCATCGCTAAAAACTGTGAAATAAATAGCACATAATTAAATTTTTTCCCTTCTTTATAAAGCAAATAAATATTTATTGGAAAAAGCATAAACATAATAGCTGAAAGCTCATTAGCTGAATCAAACCATCCCCGTGCTGATAATAATCTAAAATCACCTTGATATAAAAAGTAATCAAAAATATTATGTGTAATAAAATTATGCGTATTACTATAAGATATATAAGAAAGTTTTAACACATTCAAAATAACAATAGAAAATGAAATAATAGCAATCACAATTTTAATAATTTTAAAATAAAAATCTTTATTAAAAATGTCTCTATTTTTAATTAAAATAAAAAGTAAAGCTAAAGGTAAAACATAAACCCTACCTATATAAAATGTCTCTGTCAAAAAATTAAAGTCAGCTTTAGGAAAAATACTCTTATCAAAATTTATAATGTGATTATAATGTAAAACAACATAAATAGCAATTAATACTAAATAACAGGTAACACCAAATAATTGTTTTTTATTGCACTTAAAAAGAGTTAAAATAAAAGCCGTGCCAATTAATAAAATATTAAAAATTTCTATTATAGAAATACCCAAAATTTCAAAATGCCTTATATTAGTAGTTCTAAGCATATCTAAAAAAGGCAATAATATTAACAATGTAGTAATACACCATTTAATAATTTTATCTTTTTTCATACCTTCACCTCTTTATTTTTTGTAAAAAACTTATTATTTTATATTTTCTAGAATAAAATAAACGCATCAAAATTTTCTCTTTAAATTTTAATTTACGTACATACTTATTTTTATACCATTTAGGAAATTTAATCTGCATAAAATTACTAATCTTATCAATTTTTTCATATTTATTAAATCTGTAAAAATTAAGCGAACCTAAATAAAGAAAATGATAACAAATTAAATATTCTAATAATAAATCATAACCTTGCCCAATCAAATTGTCATATAAATAACGTGTAGCCTTAAAAATATCTTCATATTTTTCTTTATACTTATCAGCCCTCATTGTAGAAGCTTCATTTTGAACATAATGAAACAAAGCTTCATTCAAATAATATACTTTAGGATTTCCTTTAACTAATGTTGGAATAACTGCATAATCCTCATAAATAATTCCTTCTGGAAATTTAAATTTTTGATTAATCAAATATTCTCTTTTGTAAGTTTTATTACAAGGACCTACATCCATAAGTAAATAGTTTTCTTTAGAAACCTCTGAACTCGGATTATCATCAAAAATTTTATAATAATAATCATTATCACCATAAGTTAAAAAGTAATCAAAAGCTATAATATCATATTTATTTATAAATGGTAATAGTATCTCACACATATTTTTCTCCACAAAATCATCACTATCAATAAATATAATATATTCCCCTTTTGCTTTCTTTAAGCCCATATTACGAGCTGATGCTTGTCCACCATTTTCTTTTTTTAAATAAACAATCCTTGTATCTTTTGTATATTTTTTAATAATTTTTTCACTGTTATCAGTCGAACCGTCATTAACCAATATAATTTCAATATATTTAAAAGTTTGATTAATCAAACTATTTATACATTTTTCTAAATATTTTTCTGAGTTAAATATTGGAACAATTATACTAAACTTTGGCACCTTTACTCACCCTTTACATAATCATATATTTTATCAATAATTTCCTTATCTACTTTAGTAGAAAATTTACGTGCAAAAAAACATCCACTATTAATCAAATCATTAAAATCCTCTGATTTAAAAGTATAAGGTTTTCCTCTTTTCCAATCAATATAACGCTTTATAGCAAAGTTATCATCATTTTTATAACCAATTAATTTATCATACAAATCGCTATTATATATAATAGTTTGTAAAAAAACCTCATCTGCACACACAGAATAACTAAACACTTTTCTTATCATTTTTTTCTTAGATAATATATAATCAACAACCACCTCAGTAACACTTACCCAATTAGCGCCTTTTCTTATTGTTAATGGAACTTTTTTTAATCTATTAACATGAAATATTTTTTGAAATATTAAAAATATTTTATGAAATATCTTAAATATTACTTTTATAATTAAATTATTATTTCTCATATTACTTACAAATAAATGAAAATATTTTATTCTATCAATAGTGTCAGGAAGAGCTTTATTATGATAATCAGAACAAATAAATTCCTTACCATTATTCTTATCAAAATAATCATGAATAACATCTTGATTAACAAGTGGCATATCAATACCAGAAAGAAGATGATAATAACTATATCCACCATTGTTATGTGCCATCTCAAATAAAAGAAGCTCACATTCTATCTGCCTGTAAGTGCCCCATCTTACATCCAATCTATCTGTAAAATATAAATTACTTTTATGAACAATTTTTTTAAAATATTCAAAATCAAAATCACGCCATTTTTTATCAATATGTAAATAAATATCATTACGCTTATCATCAATCAATTTTAATAATCTCTCTAATATGTATGGCTCATTATGTGCCATAATTAAATATGCATGTTTCATACTAAGCTCTCTTTCTAAATTTATTAAATAAATATACTAATCTACCTTTCGCATTTTGAAACTCCAAACTTTTTCTATACGCCAAAATTATGATCAAAGTTGGAATAACTAATGAAATAACAAAATTAAATATAATTTGTCCTAAAAGTGGTAAATGAACAAAATAAACAAACATAAATACTAAAATGCCAGATAAAACTAAAATAGCAAGTTGTTTAATAAAATTTTTAAAATAAATAGATGTTTTTTTAAAAAGAACATATTTAAACACCACAAAAGGTTTAATAATAAGAGGAAGTAAATAACTAACAAATGTGCCAATTAAAACTCCCGAAATTCCTAAAAATTGAGCTAAAATAACGCTTAAAGTAAGATTTACAAAAGCCTCAATCATCGGTACATATTTATCATACTTATAAACACCAGCTGCCGACTGAACGATTATTGGAACCTGGTTCAAACCAACTAAATAATAATTTATCATAATAAGTAAAACCACTATAAAAGGTAAAACAAATTTAGAGCCAAACACAAATTCGATAAAAGGATTAAAAGTAAAAAGTAAACAAATTGTAGATACACCATATAAACAATATGTAATAAAATTCATCTCAGAAAAAACTTCAAATCTTTTCTTCTCATCCCCTTCAGCAATTAAATTGCCAAAAGAAGCCGTCACATTACTGACAAACACATATATAAAACTATTTATCGCGCTATGAATTAAAACATAATTAGAATAAATACCAACAACAACAATACCAATAAACTTAGAAATTACAATGTTATCCGTTGCCGTTAATACATAACTACCAACCTTATGAAACATCAAAGCCTTAATATTAGTTTTAATCTCTTTAAGCTCTCCCTTATCCAAACTTTTAGCACCATTTATTTCTCTTAAATAAGGATATTCCTTAGTAATATATCTATTAACAGCAAAATTTTCAATAAATACAAATAAAG
>CALVRS010000039.1 GCA_944358725.1 uncultured Bacilli bacterium | reverse complement strand
GAACGATTGAAACCATAATCGGCAAATTTAAAAATTGTATTATAGACTTTTAGGGCTTCTTCTTTGGTATAGCCTTTATTTAGGCTACCATTTATGAATTTATCTTTTTCTTTGAGCAAGATGGTTTCGCTTTTTTTACTCATGGCTCTTCTTAGAAGGTCAGCTTGCGCTAAGGTATAGCCGGCCATAAGGCTTGCTATTTGCATGATTTGTTCTTGATAGACGATTATGCCATAGGTTGGTTTTAAGATTGGCTCTAGGTTTTGATTAAAGTAGTCTATTTTTTCTTTTCCTTGTTTTCTTTTAATATAAGTATCGATATTTTTCATTGGTCCTGGCCGAAAGAGAGCTAGGGCTGATACGATATCTTCGAAGGTGGTTGGTTTGAATTTTTTTAAGAAATTTTTCATGCCTTCGGATTCGAACTGAAAAATTCCGGTGGTGTTGACGGTTTTAAAGATATTTAGGGCTTTTGGATCATTTTCAGGGATGGTGTCGAAGGTTAGACCATCGATTTCATTTATGATGTTAGAAATTAGGGTTAGGTTTTTTAAACCTAGGAAGTCCATTTTTAAAAGTCCAAGGCTTTCTAGATAGTCTTTATCATATTGGGTGGCATAGATGTTTTCGCTTGTTTTATCTAATGGGACGTTTTCATCTAGGTCATATTTTGACATGACGATACCGGCGGCGTGCAGGGATGTATGGCGTTTTAGGCCTTCAAATTTACTGGCTATTTGATAGACTGTTTTGAATTCTTTATTTAGTTGAATGAATTTTTGAACTTTTGGATTTTGATAGTTTTGTTTTAATGATAGTTTAGCATCTAAAAGTTTACTTAGATTATCGGCTTTTTTAGGGTCGATGTTTAGTATTCTTGCGACGTCTTTAATGGCTTGTTTAGATGCGAGAGTTCCAAAGGTGACGATTAAGGCTACTTTTTTATGACCATATTTATCTAGGCAATATTTAATGACTTGTTCTCTTTTTGTATCTTCAAAGTCAACATCAATATCGGGCATGGTTATTCTTTCGGGGTTTAAAAATCTTTCAAATAACAGGTTATATTTTAGAGGGTCAATGGTGGTTATGTTTAGACAATAAGCGACTAAAGATCCAGCCGCACTTCCCCTACCCGGACCTACTAGGATATTATTTTCTTTGGCAAATTTTATATAATTGGCAACGATTAGGAAGTAATCGCAAAAACCCATTTTTTTTATAATTTCTAGTTCTTTTTTTAATCTTATGGCGTATTTTTTAGGGGCTGTTTTACCGAATATTTGTTTCATGCCCTCGATACATTTTTGTTTTAGTGTTTCATATGGATCTTTATTTATTTCAAATATTGGTAAGAGGTTTTGATGAAACTTTATTTCTAGGTCACACATATTTACTAAATATTCATTATTTTCTATATTATTTGAAAGTGGAAGAAGGCTTTTATTTGTGAAGTCTTCATTTATTTCTTTGACGTTTTTTCCTTCTTTAATGGCTTTTAGATATTTTAGATATTTTTCGTCTTCTTTATTTATACATAGGATTTCATCCATATAGAGAATATTTTTTAGTTTTATGTTTTGTTTTTGCTCTTTGTTTTTATAGGTTACAAAGATGTATTTATATATTTTTTTTAAGTCGTTATAGATATTTCTACTTTCATATGGAACTAGGCATATTATGTTATTTGAGTAATTATTTAAAATATCTAGGGTTAAATTTGTTTCTGATTTAATTGTGGTTATTTTGATTAGATTTTTATAGCCATTATAGTTCATGGCATATAGAATTATTTTTTCAGGGATTAAAATTTCAAGGCCAATTATTGGTTTTATGTTATTTTTTTTACAGGCATTATAAAATTCTATAGCGCCATAGAGGTTTGTATCGGTGATGGTTAGGGCTTTGATGTTATTTTCGTTAGCTACTTTAACTAGGTCTTTGATTTTTATCATGCTTGATAAGAGTGTGTTACAGGTTTTGATATTAAGTGGTGCGTACATATTAATCCCTCCTTAATATTATTTTACTATAATTTTTAATACTCTAAAAGGAAAAAATGAATTTTTATGATGATACATTTTTATCTATAAATTTGATTTTTTTAAATGTTATTTACAATATTCTTTTTAAACTGATATAATAAGTGTTATTAGAGAAAGGAATTTATTATATGGAAAGCAAATTAACTAATGGATTTACTTTAGATTATATTATTGAAAATATGGGCATTACTTATATTTATAAGGTAAGACGCGGAGTTGTGAGCAAGATTAAAGGGGTTCAAGATTATTATGAGGTAATATATGCGGATTTGGGTTTTATTTTAAAAGAGGAAGGTGTTTTTATTTCTTTAGTTAAAAATGTTGGCGAAATATTTCCTCTTGGCAATGGTTTAGATGCGGAGAGTTTTGCGATTGATTTTAAGTATTTATCAGATTTTAGTGGTGTTAGGAATTCTAAGGATATTTTAAAGGAATATAGTTTAGGTGTAGGTAAATTTTACACTTGGAATTTTGAGAAAAAAGATTTTGAAGAGATTACTGATAAAAAGTTTTTGGCAAAGCAAAGAAGATATCACAAAGTTAAACATGAGGATTTAGATATTTTAAAGATGTATGGGGAGGTTCGAAAGACAATTATTGCGCAAGATGAGCAGGTTAAACAGGTTTTAGCTTCAGTTTACAAGAATCAGCGTATTATTAATTCTTCTTTGGATGATGAGACAATTACGAAGTTAAAGGAAAATATTATTGTTTATGGCCCTTCAGGAACTGGTAAGACGGAGATTTTGACGCAAATTGCGAAGTTATGTAATGTACCGATTGTGATTGAGGATGCGACTTCTTTTTCGGAAACTGGTTATGTTGGCCGCGATGTTTCTGACATGCTTAGTGATTTATATTCGATGGCTGGTATGGATTTAGAGCTTGCGCAAAAAGGTATTTTAGTGATTGACGAGTTTGACAAGATTGCGGAAGGCGGCGATGGTGGCAATGTGGAGGGTCCTTCTAGAAGTGGCGTTCAAAGGTCTCTTTTGAAGTTACTGGACGGCGGGGTTATTAATTTTAGAGAAGACAATTATGATGGAAATAGAATTGATTTTAATACATCTAAGCTAACTGTGGTAGCACTTGGGGCTTTTAGTGGTATTAAGAAGGATGACAATTATTCAGATATTTCGACTAAAGATTTTATTGATTATGGAATTATGCGTGAGGTTATGGGCCGTTTTTCTAAACTTGTTTCGATGAATTCTTTTTCGAAGGAAGAGTTTAAGAAAATTTTAATAGAGTCTAATTTAAGTCCTTTAAATACTTACAAAAAACTTTTTGAAGAGATGGGAATTAATTTTTCATATGATGATGATTTAATTGACTATATTGCGGATGAGGCGGTGGCACTTGACTGTGGTGCGAGAAGTTTGAAGACGGTTTTTGATGGAATTATAAGTGATTATTTATTTGATTTATTTTCAGGCAGTAAAAAAGATATACATTTGACTAAGCCACATGATTTGAGTCATTCACATCAAGCGAAGAAGTTAGCTTCTGAGAAAAGAAAAATGGTTGGTTTTCATTAATTTTATTATATTTTGCTTATATATATTTGACTTATCGATAATATTGTGATAAAGTTATATAGCGAAGAAAAAAACTTAAGGAGGGATAATCATGGCAAAAAAAATTACAGATACGAAGCCTTTATTTGGTAATCGTCGTTCACATGCTTTAAATGCGACTAAACATGCGTTTAAACCAAATTTACAAACAGTAACAATTAATGGTAAAAAATATAGAGTTAGTGCACGTGAACTAAAAACTCTTAAAAAAATGTTAGCTGCTTAAGTCCATGATTATGGACTTTTTTTCATGTTAAAAAGGCCTTTTTAGGGGCCTATTTTATTGTAAAGGTTATACCAACACGTTCGTTTTTAGCACTTACTTCGTACCCTAGTAGGGATAGGGTTTGTTTTACGATGGACAGGCCTAATCCGAACTGACCGTTGATTCCTTTTTTATAAGGAGTAAACATGTCATTTAAAATGTCCTTATCGATATTTGGTCCGTCATTATAGAAAGTAATTTTATGATTTTTAACAGTTATTTTTATTTCTTTTTTGGCATACCTAGTAAAGTTACTTAATATATTATCGATAATGGCTTCCCAGTTATCTAAAGAACCTTTGAAATCGGTTTTTTTATCTAATATATCGATTTGCCATTTGATATCTGGCCTGGTCATTTTAAATTTTGATACGGATGATTCTAGTATATCGACAATGTTTACAATGCCGCTTTTATAGTTATCCATATCTTTAAAATACGTTAATTTATTTAAATATAGTAAGGAGTGTACTTTCGTTTCTAATTTTTTTATTTCTTGTTTTATTATTTTTAGTCCATCTTTTTCACTTTCAACGCCATCTTCGATAGCTTCAATATATGATTTTATAACGGTGAGAGGGGTTTTAAAATCATGAGAAATATTTTGATACATTTGATTTTTATATTCTTCTTGTTTATGTAAAGTAAGTTTCATTTCGTCAATGGCTTTAGATAGGACTTTTAGTTCGTCATCTATTTTATAGTTATATTTATCTTTATAATTATCATTATCTAGATTATCTACTTTTTCTTTTAGATGACGAATTTTTTGGGCGAGCGACTGACTCCACCAAGCTACTATTGCAAGCATTAGTAACAGGGTGATTAATAGGACTGGAAACAAGGCCGCTATTATGTCAGAACGCATTTGGTGGACATAGTTATCATTTGTGATAGCTATTTTATAGTCTCCACCATCATTTATTGTATTATAGTAATAAATTTTGCTATGGTATTTAAATTTACCATATTCATTTTTTATGTTTTCTATTATTTGTTTAGGTTGAAGGTCAATTATTTCGTTTAAGTTACTAGATGTTATGATGGTGCCATTTTTTTCATATAAATAGGCAACTTCGCTATCAATTTCTGTATTTGAAAAATCATAGCGGACAACATCTAAAGGAGTTTTTAGATATAAATATATATTTTTTTCATATATTGGTATTAAAAGTTTTGGGAGTATAATCGCAATACTTATATATATTAGGGCAAACATTATTAAGACAATGGTTAGGATTTGTCTATATAGGTTATGTTTTAGGTTCATAATAATCTATATCCATATCCATAAATAGTACTTAATCTTAGTTTGGGCATTTTTTTTCTTAGTCTTCTAACTAAGTCATCGACTACTCTATCGCTACCAAAATAATCATGTCCCCAAACTGTTTCTAATATATGACTTCTTGAAAAAGATTTATTTTTATTTTGTAAAAACATTAATAGTAAATCAAATTCCAAAGTAGTGAGAGAAATTTCTTTAGAGTTATCTTTTACAAGCCTTTTATCAATATCTATTTCATATGGGTCATATTTTATTTTTTGTGTTTGCCCCATGTATGCTCTTTTTATTAAATTATTTACTCTTAATACCAATTCTTTTGGAGAATACGGCTTAGTAACATAATCATCACTTCCTAACTCTAAGCCGATTATTTTATCCAAATCTTGGTCACGAGCCGATGTGAATATTACGGGTACTTCTTCTCTTTCTCTTATCTTTTTGATAATATCATAGCCACTTATCTCGTCGCCTAACATGATATCTAATATCCAAAGATCAACTTTATCAGTTACGTGATTTAAAGCGTCAGTTCCGTTATAATATTGCACAACTTCATAACCAGCTCGCTCTAAGTATGATTTAATAAGGTCATTTAAGTTTTTTTCATCTTCAACTAAACAAATTTTATACATTAATTATCGCCTCATTTTATAGTATAACACTATTTTGTTTTCTGGTCATCTATCACGTCCTTTCTAAGAGCTATTTTTCTGCTCTGTAATAATGATACTAAATTATTGTGGATAAATTTTGATAAAATTATGGGAAATTATGGGAAGAAAAAAATCAAAAAATATTTAATTTTCTGATTTTTAACTTACAACATATGGATCAGATTGCGTGCCACTACCAGACAATTTAACTTCAGAGGAGAGATATAAAGTAGGACGAACTGCAGAGCTCGTAATGTACGCGAAGCTGCTGCGGACGTTGCCGCTCGAACGCACAAGGAACACATAGCTAGAGTCGCCAGAAGAAGGCGTCAAAGTCCACCAATAATCATTATTATCCATCCAGCCTTTACTTACACAACTACTATAATTGCTATTCATTAAACTTAATGTTCCACACCTATTTTTATCACTATTTGTTCTTATATATTCTGATAATGTTGGCAAGGCGATTTTGCCGTTCCATAAAATTGAATTTTCATCACTTACTTGCGTACTCATATTATTATTATTAAGCGATGATAATCCACCTATACTAAAGTTACTAGCAACAATTTGACTTTTGTCAGTACTATCCAAACTATTATAATATGTTCCATTTAAATATGTATTTAATGTGGCTGGTCTATTCCAATTATTTGAATCTGATGTATCCCATGCCATATCTCCTATACTATCTGTTTTCATTATTTTTATTCTACCATCACATTCTACTGAAATAATACGCCAGCCAGCATTCTCTCCATTAAATGTTATATAATTATTAGGATTTGCCCCTGTAAAGAAATATCTGCATTCATATGGATCTTTCTCTAAACCTGCATTTTCAATTATTTGTTCTCCTGCTTTAGGAAAACATGTATTATAAAGCTCATCTATTGCCCCTTGAACATCATTTGAAATAAGCCCACTTTCTGTATTATCATAAGTTACCTGATTAGAAGGAAAAAATGTTTCTGCTGATACTTTTATTATACCTACTGTTAAAACTCCTAATATAAAACCTATCAAATATTTTTTCATAAATTCCTTTGTTTTTTCTTTCATTTTTTCACCTTCCTATCATATCCAATATCAAGATATCACAAAAAAAAAAAAAAAAACAAGTAATTTTTTTGATAAATCATTACTTATTTTTATTCATCTAAAAAACACTAAATTTCCTCTTTAGTACTTTTTATTTTTTCAATCTCTTCAATAGTTAGACTAGTTATTTCTGAAATATCTTTAATGTTCATTTTCTTTTTTAACATTTTTTTAGCTATTTCAAGCTTATTTTCTTTAATTCCAATACTTTTGCCTTCTTTTTTAGCATCTTCAAGTTCATTATTTTTTTCAAAGGCATCCCACTTCTCTTTTTCCCACTCATGAAGTATAAATTTATCATTACTCATATTTATAACCGCCTCCATTAACCTTTGTACTTTCTTTTCATCAAGTACCTTCCTTGCTAATTCATATATCTCACTAAAACTTTTTGCTGCAAGTATTGTATACCATATGGCCTCTTCACTTTGATCTATTTTATTATAATATAATTTACTATAAAGTTCAATGGCCTTAAGTAGTGTATGCTTATTAGATCTATATATCTTATGAGTTATTAAACCATATGAAACTACATCATCTTCTAATGCTTCTTCATACTGACTGGCATTTAAATTGAGCTGATATACATATTTATACTTTAAGTCTTTTATATTCTCTCCTGTTTCGATAACTCTTGTATATATTATATCTCCATAGGAAAAAAGGCGATCTGCTACATATTCAAATTTACTTCTATTCATTTCTATATCGATATATATTCTATCATTTATAACGACTAATATATCAACCTTTGTTTGATATTCTTTTTGATTTGTAACAGGAATTTCACTATCAAGAAGATTTATCTTATCGTCATCATTTATATCTAAAGGGACAGTTACTTTTAAAAAGTCTCTTAAAATATCTAAATTTATTTTAAAGACACTCTTAAAAGCTCTATCATAACTTAATGGGATTAAAGATAATTTTTTGTCTAACTTTTGAATATTTTCTTTATTTATTTTCATATTTTATAAAACCTCCCTTATATATAAACATACGACAAAAATTTCTTATTTCCTTTTTTATCCATGAAAAAAATCAAAAAATATTTAATTTTCTGATTTTTACAAGACATCGACTGATTATATTTTAGGAAGAACAAATATTAGAAAACCATATGAAAAATAGAAGCTTTTGGGCTTCTTTTATATTGGAATATACTCTTTGAATGATTGTCTTTTTGCTTTTATATTATTTTTCAAAAAGCTTAATTGTTAGTTAAGCTTGTAGAGGATTTACTTTTATATTTGGATCATACATTTTAACGACGGCACTATATTTTTCATATAATCTTTTATAATCTTTATTATATGTTTCGTTCATTTGACTAAAAGGTACGACTTTAAAATTGGTCCATCTACTACCTTTATGATAATAATTATAAAGTAGTTCGTTATTTAAGTTTTCTAGTTTTATATTTATTTGTCCATTTTTTTCTTCTTTAATTATATCAACTGAGGTCATGAGTTCAACCATGGTATTATAATCATTATTGGTACTTTGGGCGGAAATGAAGTTTCCTAATGAATAGATTACTAAGGTGTCATTTATATAAGTTATGGGTTGGATAATATGTGGATGGGTTCCAATTATGATATCAACACCTAAGGATGAAAGATATTCAGCTTGTCTTTTTTGCTCTTCTGTTGGCTCGGTTTTATATTCAGTTCCCCAGTGCATAGAAACTAGCAAGACATCAACTTTATCTCTTACTTTTTCAATATCATTTTTTACTTTTTCATCACTATAAATGTTTACTAGATATTCTTTACCTTCAGGTACTTTGATACCGTTGGTTCCATAGGTATAAGCTAATAAAGTATATTTGATGCCATTTTTTTCTTTTATTTTAATTTCTTCTGAGGCTTCTTTTGAGCAATAACTTCCAGCATATAGTGCATCTTTATTTTGCCAATATTCACAAGATTTTAAGATGGCTTTTTCGCCTCTATCTAAGGTATGGTTATTGGCAAGAGATACTAAGTTAAATCCT
>CALVRS010000038.1 GCA_944358725.1 uncultured Bacilli bacterium | reverse complement strand
TTGCTGCAAGTATTGTATACCATATGGCCTCTTCACTTTGATCTATTTTATTATAATATAATTTACTATAAAGTTCAATGGCCTTAAGTAATGTATGCTTATTAGATCTATATATCTTATGGGTTATCAGTCCATATGAAACTACATCATCTTCTAATGCTTCTTCATACTGACTGGCATTTAAATTGAGCTGATATACATATTTATACTTTAAATCTTTTATATTCTCTCCTGTTTCGATAACTCTTGTATATATTATATCTCCATAGGAAAAAAGGCGATCTGCTACATATTCAAATTTACTTCTATTCATCTCTATATCGATATATATTCTATCATTTATTACAACTAATATATCAACCTTTGTTTGATATTCTTTTTGATTTGTAACAGGTATTTCACTATCAAGAAGATTTATCTTATCGTCATTGTTTATATCTAAAGGAATAACTACTTTTAAAAAATCTCTTAAAATATCTAAATTTATTTTAAAGACACTCTTAAAAGCTCTATCATAGAAAAGAGGAATCATAGGTAATGTTTCATCTAACTGTTTTAAATATTCTTTAGTTATTTTCATATAACTCCTTTCTTTGCCCCTTCATATATAAACATACGACGTAGAATGCTTATTTCCTTTTTTTCAAACAAAAAAATCAAAAAACTTTTAATTTTTTGATTTTAACTTATCGTATATGGATTAGACTGACTGCCATCTCCTCCGGTGATTTGAATATCCGATGAAAGATATAAAGTTGGATATATTCCAGTATACACAGTTTCACCAGCTTCGATATAGCCGATATTACCATCATCCCACACAGCAAACAAAGCATATTCATAGTCATAAACAGGTGACAAGGTCCACCAATAATCCACATTGGCTTTATCCATCCATCCTGTTTTTATACAGCTACTGTAGTTGGTTTTCATTAAACTATAAGTTTCACAACTACTTTTATTACTATTTGTTCTTAGATATTCACTTAGCGTAGAAAGAGCAATATTTCCTTTCCATGTTGTACCATTTTCATCACTTACTTGTATACCTAAATCGTTATTATTTTCTATAACTTCGCCTACACTAAAATTACTTGATACTACATGACTTCTAGCTACACTAGTTAAACTATTATAATATGTACTATTTAAATATGTATTTAAAGTTGCCGGGCGACTCCAATTATTTGAATTTGAACGATCCCAAGCTAAATTATTTTTATTTATATTTGCCTCTTTTATTATTTTTATTCTTCCATCACATTCTATTGATATTATGCGCCATCCAGCTTCTTCGTCGTTAAAAGTTATATAGTTATTGGGATTTGCTCCCGTAAAAAAGTATCTACATTCATATGGATCTTTTTCTAGTGGCTGATCTTCTAATATTTGGTCGCCTGCTGTGGGTTCTTTTGTACATTCAGTATAAAGTTCATCAATTGCTCCTTTAACACTTGTACTTGAAAGTCCACTTTCTGTATTATCATATGTTACCTCGTTTGAAGGAAATGTTACTGCCGCATACACAAAAGTACCCGTGCAAAGTATTACTCCTACTATAAAACCAATTATATTTTTCTTTATATAATATTTCTTCATGATATCCCCCTTATATAAAATAAACAAAAAGAAGTGCTAAAACTAATCCTAATAAATAACTTTTTATAAACTCTACTGCTTTATTTTTCATAGTTTTTTATCTCCTTTATCATATCCAATATCAAGATATCACACAAAAAAAAAAAAAAAAAAAACAAGTAATTTTTTTGATAAATCACTTGTTTTTTACTTGACTAAACTTTTGTAAAAATTAAATCTCTTAATAGCAGCTTCCTTATTAAGTCTAAGCATTTCATTTGCCATTTTAGGATTAACATTTTTAAGCATGCTGTATCTAGTTTGTCCATCCAAAAATTCCTCATACAAATCAAAATTAGGGTTTGGACTATCTAAAACAAACTCATCCTTACTACCATCATACCTAAATATTGGAAAATAACCACATTTAGTAGCTAAAGCTTCCTCTTCTACTGAACAGCCCATACCAGCTTTAATTCCATGAGATATACAAGGACAATATGCAATTATAATTGATGGACCATCATGCCTCATAGCCTCACTTATTGCCTTTATCGCTTGCATCATATTAGCACCAAGCGATATTTGAGCTACATAAACATTAGGATAAGCCATCGCAATACGCGCCAAATCTTTCTTATAATTTTTCTTACCAGAAAAAGCAAACTCAGCCACCATACCCTCAGGCGTAGCCTTCGATGCTTGACCACCAGTATTAGAATAAACTTCTGTATCTAAAACCAAAATATTAATATTATCCGAAGAAGAAAGCACATGATCAATACCACCAAAACCAATATCATAAGCCCAGCCATCGCCACCAATAGCCCATACATTTTTAGGAATAATATAATTCTTTAAATCTTTCAAATAAGGATGCTTATCATAATTAATATTCAAATAAACATCTAAAGCCGTCTCATAATCATTAGGATTTTTTAGTAACTTCTCAAATAATTTATCATCAAAAGAGCGCATATAATCTAAAACCATTTCTCTAGCATATGAAAATCCAGTCAAAATACCATAACCAAACTCCGCATTATCTTCAAATAAACTGTTGGCCCATGGCAGCGTATATGGTGCATTCGGAAGTTCCCCACCATAAATAGATGAACAGCCAGTCGCATTTGCAATAATCAAATTATCATCAGAAAGCTGAGTCAAAAGCTTAATATAAGCTGTCTCCCCACAGCCAGCACAAGCTCCATGAAAAGCAAACTTAGGCTCCCTAAGTTGACTGCCTTTTATCGTATCTCGTTTAAAATTATCCTTAGGAGAAACATTAGAAACTAAATAATCAAAAATCATATCATTTTTACTATCTAAAAGTTTACCAAAAGCAAGTGCCTTATTTCCTTTAAGTCCAGGACATGTATTAATACAAACACCACATCCTGTACAGTTTTTAGCTGAAATACCAATAATATAATAACCCTTAGATAAAGCATCTACTTTACATCTTTCCTTAATATAAGAAGGCGCCTTTTCATACTCTTCCTCATTAAGTAAAAATGGTCTAATAACTCCATGTGGACACACAATCGAGCACATACTACAAGCTATACATCTATCTTTATCCCACTCAGGCACAAACTCTGCAATATTTTGCATCTCAGGCTTTTTAGGACTAAAACTTCCATCTTCATGTCCTTTAAAATCAGATACCTTAAGTTTTGACCCAAGCCTATGACTCAAAGCATCATATAAATTATCAAACTCTAAAGAATAATCCTCCTCTATATCATCAAGCTCCACCTTACGAAGTGAGACATCAGAAAGAGCATTAATATTATTTAAAGCCACATCTTCACTCTTAACGCCAAACTTACGCTTAATATAATCATGAAGCTCCAAAGTAGCTTTATCCTCGTCTATAAAATCGATAAGCTTAAACATCGCCTTTTCCATAATCATACTAATCTTGCGTCCCAAATTATGCGCATCAGCAATAAAATAAGCATCAATAACATATAAAGAAATCTCATTATCCCTCAAAAACCTCTTATAGGGATTTAAAACATCCAAAAGAGCCTCATCAGACATCGAAGTATTTATTAGTAAAGATCCACCTTTTTGTAAACAACTAATAGCATCAAACTCTTCCAAATAAGTATCCTTTGAAATAACAACTAAACTTGGATTATGTACAAAATAAGTCGACCTAATTTTTTTATTTGAAAAACGTAAATGACTACACGTAACTCCGCCAGATTTCTTAGAATCGTATTCAAAATAACCTTGAACATATCTATCTTTACCTAAAATACTAAGTAATGACTTACTAGAACTAACCATACCATCACTACCATAGCCATATACTAAAATCTCCGCGCTATCACTTGTATCGATGTTTTCATAATCTAAACTTAAATTAGTAACATCATCATTAATACCAATCGTAAACTCATATTTTGGACTTAGAAGCATATCATAAACCGCCTTAATCATGCCAGGCGTTGTATCCTTGCTAGAAAGACCATATCTACCATGACAAACCTCAATATGCTTGCCTTCTAAAGCTGCTAAAACATCTAAATATAAAGGCTCACCAATACTTCCAGCTTCCTTTGTTCTATCTAAAACAGCTACCTTTTTAACCGAAGAAGGTAAAACCTTAAGTAAATACTCCATACTAAAAGGCCTATATAAATGTACTTCAATCAACCCTAAATTCTCATCACTATAATCTATATATTCTTTTATCGTCTCACAAATAGAACCCATTGCTATAATAACTCTATCAGCTGAAGGAGAACCATAATAATTAAAAGGCTTATAATCAGTTCCACCAAGCTCATTTATCTTATTCATATAAAAAGAAACAATATCAGGCACCTTTTCATAAAAAATATTACGCGACTCCATTTGCTGAAAATAAATATCGCCATTTTGATTAGTTCCTCTTGTAACTGGTCTTTCATTATTCAAAGCCCTCTTTCTAAAAGCTTGTAATTTTGAAAAAGGTACAAGATTTCTAATATCATCTTCATTTAAAATATCAATCTTATTAATCTCATGACTAGTTCTAAAACCATCAAAAAAATGTAAAAAAGGTAAACTCGAATCAATACTAGCTAAATGACTTATTAAAGATAAATAATAAGCATCTTGAACCGAAGAAGACGCAAGCATACAAAATCCCGTCTTAGAAACCGCATAAATATCTTGATGATCTCCAAAAATTGAAAGTGCATGTGTCGCCAAAGACCGCGCAGCCACATGAATAACACAAGGTAACATTTCCCCTGCAATCTTATACATATTAGGTATCATTAAAAGTAGGCCTTGACTAGCCGTATAAGTCGAAGCCAAAACACCAGCTTGTAAAGCACCATGAACAAGCCCAATAGCTCCAGCTTCACTTTGCATCTCAACCACTTTTGGTACATAACCCAAAAGATTCTTATATCCCTTATTAGACCACCTATCTATAAGCTCAGGCATCGGACTAGAAGGGGTTATTGGATAAATACCAAGTGTCTCACTAAATAAATATGAAGCTCTTGCGCAAGCTTCATTGCCATCACAAATTATCTTCTTCATATATGCCTCCTACTTATGACAGTCCTCATCAGGATTGCCAAAAGAAACTTCGTATTTATAATCACGGCCATTAGTTGAAGTCACAATCACATCAACCCCACCTTCAGAATCTACATAATTCTCATCAGTCATTGGATTAACAAAATTATCTTCAATATATCCACCTTTAATTAAAACACCAGCAATCTCCCCACCATCTTTTAAAACTTGAACACTAATAGTTTGACTTTCTAAAGCATCTGGCAAAAGCTCAGGATAATCAAGTGTAACCATTTTCGCCGCATCAATCAAATTATTCTTTTGAACCATGCAAGTGTCATAACGGCTTTCCTTCAAATTACTATCAATAACTCTAACTGCAATTAAACCTATAATACTCAAAATAACAATAACACCAAGTAACTCAGCTAAAGTAAAACCATTTCTTAAAGCCTTCTTTAACTTGTAAACTTGACCTGAAAAATTATCATAATTAGTAATAAAAGATCCAGCCACAATTATATCAGCGTCTTTAACCTTTTGAATAGTTGTATCATTAATACCGCCATCAACCTCAATCAAATAAGATAAATTATTCTCCTTGCGATATTTCAAAAGCGCATTAATCTTTTCATCAACATCGTGAAAAACCTGACCACCAGCACCTGC
Organism: uncultured Bacilli bacterium; assembly: GCA_944358725.1. Classification (GTDB taxonomy): domain Bacteria; phylum Bacillota_I; class Bacilli_A; order RF39; family UBA660; genus Coprosoma. The sequence continues at coordinate 12,299 of CALVRS010000038.1, read as the reverse complement.
CTTCACACTCATTACCAAAACTAAATCAGTAAACTTCAAATATGGCAAAACAGCCGAAACATCAGTCTTTAAATCAAGTGCAATTCCAGCTTTAATACCAAAACTATGAATATAATCAATTACCTTCAAAACATCTAAAGCCGCCTCAACATGAAAAGTAATATAACTAGGATTAAGTGAAACTGCCTTATCAATATACTCTTTTAAATCTTTAACCATCAAGTGCATATCAAATGGTTTTTTAAACTGACATGTAACTTTCTGCATCTTCGAAATAGGCAAAGTTGCTTTCTTTGTAAACACCCCATCCATAACATCATAATGAATTAAATCACATACCTCAGACAACTGCTTAATCTTATCAAAATCATCTTGAATTTTCAAAAAAGACCCCGCAATCTTAACCATAATTTATCACCTCATTTTAAAAAATTTAAATAATTATCATAACGGCTTTTTAAAATGCTGCCATCTAAAACTTTATTTTTAACTTCACATTTTTTCTCATGAATATGAAAGCAATCATTAAACTGACACTTATCCCGATATAAATTGAATTCTATAAAATTATCCCTAATATCCGCCTTGCTCATATCCGTAAATTCTAAAGCCGAAAAACCTGGCGTATCAGCAACCAAACCACCATTAACCTCTATCAGCTCTGTATGCCTAGTCGTATGCTTACCTCTATTAAGCGCTAAAGAAATCTCGCCTGTCTTCAAATTTAAACCAGGCTTTATCTTATTAATTAAAGTCGATTTACCAGCCCCACTTTGACCAGTAAAAACACAAACCTTTCCCGTAAATATCCTCTTAATTTTATCAATTTCACTATTTAAATAAACCTCATAACCAATTTTTTTATAATAACTAATTATTGATTTTATATCATTTATCTCACTATCATTTAATAAATCGTATTTTGTAAAAATAATTACCGGTTTTATTCTATTGTACTCACATATCACTAAAAACTTATCCAATAAATTAGAAGAAAAATCAGGCTCTTTTAAACTCGTAATAACCGCTGCCATATCAACATTCGCGACAGCTGGTCTTTTAAGCTCATTTCGGCGAGGTAAAATTTCTAAAATATACTTGTTTAAATCATCAAAAATTACCTCATCACCAGTAATAGGAGAAAGGCCAAGGTTTCTTAATTTTCCCCTAGCCTTACAAACAAACACTCCATCGGAAGATTTAACTGTATAATCATTACTAATCTGCTTAATAATCTTTCCCTGCATCTATTCTATATCCCCAGTATCACTAGTCTCCGTATTTGTTTCACTATCAGTACTTACCTCTGGATTTTGAACAACCTTTATTCTTAAATCACTACCTTTGCTTACCTTTGCGCCAGCTTGTCTATTTTGATAAATAATCGTACCATTAGACTTAGATGAATCAGTAACCTCCGTTACATCTAAAGTTAATCCATTTTCCTCACAAAACTTCTGAACATCCTCTTTAGTATAAGTACCATCAGTAAAATCAGGGTAGCTTACATAAATATTTGGAATAACAAATGTAATTGTATCGCCATCGCCAAGTTTAACTCCAGGCTCAACACTCTGCTCTAAAATAGTATTTTCTTTAACATTTTCTTCTTTTGCCACATCCTTAGGATCACTTAAAACTCGAATACCTGCTTTCTCTAATTCCTTTTTAATATCGTCAAAATCCTCTCCTGTATAATCTTCTATTTCAATCTTCTCAGAGCCCGTCGATACAATAAGTGAAATTTCAGAACCTTCCTTTAACTTATCGCCAATCTCTGGATCAGTTCCAATAACCTTATCCTCTGGCACATCATCGCTAGCCTCCTTCTTCGTCTTACCAGCCACTAAAAATCCTTTATCCTCTAAAGTACTCCTTGCTTGTTTAACCGTCATACCTTGAACATCAGGAATTTCAATATCCGGTTTATCTGAAATCTTCGGCCATAAAATAAATACAAAAATCAAAGCCGCGATAAGTACACCAACAATCGAACCAATAATAATTAAAGCCTTATTCATTCTTTTGTCTTTTTTGTTCTCATCGCCCTTCGCATGCAGTGCAGCTCTACCTTGTCTTGGCATAGGCTTATCATCAACATCATCAAAACCCTTTTCACGATACTTGTAAACAACCTTAGGTTCATTAAAACGTTCTTTATCTAAAGCTGTCTTTAAATCTTCGTGCATATCCCATGCTGAATCATATCTATTCTTAGGATTTTTAGCTGAAGCTCTTAAAATAATATTTTCAATTGACTGAGGCATCTCAGGATCATACTCACAAATACTAGGTAGTGGTTCATTCATATGTTTAATTGCAACTTCAACTGGATTATCGCCTTTAAAAGGTACACTTCCCGTTACTAACTCATACATCAAAATACCAAGTGAATAAATATCACTTTTAATTGTTGCTGCACCACCATTAGCTTGCTCTGGAGGAATATAATAAACAGTTCCCATCACACTATTTGTCTGTGTAAACTCACCCGCATTAAGCGCCACCGCAATACCAAAATCCATTATCTTAACACGGCCATCTTCCAATATAATGACATTTTGTGGTTTGATATCCCTATGAATAATATAACTTTCATGAGCATGCGCCACCGCACTTGTAAGTTGAAGCATAATATCGACAACCTCTGGTAAAGTAAGACTTCCTCTTTTCTTAATTAACTGTTTTAAAGTAAGTCCTTGTACATACTCCATTACAATAAAATACTTACCATTATCCTCACCAACATCATAAACTTCAACAATATTTGGATCATTAAGCGAACTTGCTGAAATAGCTTCCCTTTGAAAACGTCTTACAAACTTCTCATCTTCAGCTAAATCACCTCTTAAAATTTTAACCGCTACTTTTCTATCTAAAATAGTATCTAAAGCTAAATAAACATTAGCCATTCCTCCCTCGCCAATTGAACGAATAATTTCATAACGATCATTAATTAATTGTCCCCTTGTTATCATTTATTTTCCTCCTTCACTAAATAAGCCACTGAAATATTATCCGTGCCACCACGGTTATTTGCCTTATTAATAAGTTTTTGCACCTTCGCATCAATATCTATATCACTATCAAGCACAGCCTCAATCTGACTTTCATCCAACATATTAGTAAGACCATCACTGCAAAGAAGTATTCCACTAACATCTCTCTCAACATCAAATATATCCATCTCAACCGATATATTAGCCCCTAAAGCTCGCATAAGAACATTTTTACGTGGATGATCTTTAGCCTCTTCCTCAGTAATCTCGCCAGACTTTACAAGTAAATTAACTAAAGTATGATCATTAGTAATCTTATATAGCTTCTTGTCCTTAATAACAAAGCCAGAAGAATCTCCAATATTTCCAAAAAGTAAAAAGTCCTTTGTTAAAAGCGCCATTACTATCGTTGTTCCCATACCCAAACTTTCAGGATTGTTTTCTGTATATTTATATAAAAGCATATTAGCTTCACTAACAACTTCCTTTAAAAAATTAATAGCCTCATCCTTACTTCCAACACTAGATGTATCAACAAAACGCTTTCCAATATGTGTAATTGCAATCGACGAGGCAATCTCGCCACCTTTATGACCACCCATACCATCAGCTACAGCCATTAAAATCTCGCCAGTTTCATTCTTAACAATCGTCACACTATCCTCATTGTGATCTCGAACCTGTCCAGCATCAGTTAAATATGAAAATTCCATTATCTTCCCTCCTCGTAACTGCTACGCAACTGGCCACAAGCCGCACTAACTTCACTGCCAAATTCCTTGCGCACCGTTACATTAATTTTATTTCTCTTAAGTATATCATAAAAATGCATAATTTTATTCCTATCAGTTTTCTTAAATTCTATATGACTGGTCTCATTATAAGGAATTAAATTAACATAAGCCGTCATACCACGAATTAAAGATGCAAGCTCTAAAGCGCACTCATCACTATCATTAACATCTTTAAGCATAATATATTCAAAAGTTACCTTTCTATTAGTAACCTTTAAATAGTCACGAACTGCCGCCATAACCTCTTTCAAAGGATAAACCTTGTTAATATGCATAAGCTGACTTCTAAGCTCATCATTAGGTGCATGTAGACTAATTGCTAAATTAACCTGTCTTTTCTCTTTAGTAAACTCTTTAATTTTAGGAACAATACCACATGTCGATACCGTAATATGTCTAGCTCCAATTGCCATACCATAATCACTATTAATAATATCGATAAACTTCATTACATTATCATAATTATCAAAAGGTTCACCAATTCCCATTAAAACAACATGTGAAATTCTATCTCCAAGCTCCTCTTCAGCCATAAGAACTTGTAAAACCATCTCATAAGCCTCTAAATTTCGTACTTTTTTAAGCCGCCCGCTTTCACAAAAAGCACATCCCATATTACAGCCAACTTGCGTCGAAACACATAAACTATTGCCATAATCATGATTCATCAAAACAGCCTCAACCTTTTGACCATCGGTAAGACCAAATAAATATTTATGAACATCTTTACCACTTTGAACCTTTAAAAGATTTAATCTATCCATATTAAAATCTTCTTTTAATTTTGAAATAACTGCTTTCTTTATATTGCTCATCTCATCAAAAGAATTAACTTTTTTCTTATAAAGCCAGTCATACACCTGAATAGCCTTAAACTTTTTTTTTTTTGTAATTAAAAAATAATTTTCAAGTTCAGTAAGTGTCATTCCATATATGTTCATATTTCTCACCTTATATTTAATTATAACAAAATTCAAAAAAAAATAATAGAACTCCTTATATATTTTTATAAGTTCTATTACCTTTTTAAATAACTGACATCTTATTTGACAAAATATTTACCTATTTTATAAAATTCATCGCAATACATATTGCAAAGAAAATTACCCCAAGAAAAGCTGTAAGTCTAGTAATAAATAACTCTCCGCCTCTTTCCTTACGATTAGCAAAAAGTTCATTATTACCACCCATAATATTACTATCAGGACTTACTGCCTTACCACTTTGTAAAAGTACAATTGCAATTAATAAAATAGATACAATCATTAAAAGTATTTTCATAGTATCCCTCCAACTCCTAATAATTTATCATAAAATAAAGGAAAAATCAACTTTTAAAACATTAAAACAAATAAAAATTGGTAAAATAAATTCCCAATTTTATTTTTCTTTAATTTTAATTAAACCCTTGTTAATCTCTTCTAAAGCTCTTCCCATATTTTTTACAGATTTATATTCACTTTCTTTCATTTGATAATAACCTGTCTCATCCATTTCTTTAGCCCGCTTAGAAGCTACATTAACAAGTAAATATTTAGACTCAATTTTTTGCAATAATGAATCTATTGATGGATATATCATAACTACCCCTCCTATTTCAAATATATACTACTTTCAAAAAAAATACAAGAAAAGCGTTAAAATTTGACATTATTTAACGCTCTTTCTAAGACCATCTAAAACCGCAAACATTGCATAAGTATCCTGCTGACAATACTCCACAAGTTTTTGATACTTATGTGCATAATCAAGCGGTAAAAGATAAGGAAAAGAAGCATAAGTAACCATTGCCTCAACTCCATTACCAACCTCCATGCCACTATAAGATAAATCGGAAAACAATGGTAAAACTTTCTTAATTGAAAACGAGCCATCCATATCAGGATGATAATAATTAAACATCTTCGCCTCTTCCTTAGAATAACCTAAAGACTCATATAAACTAGACTTAGTCTTCACAATATTCATTAAATCAAAAACATTATCTCTTATCTTAAGTAACTTCTCTTTATATGAAGGAAAAATAAAGGCAAGCTCCTTAAGTCTAGTTTTTTCAAAAGAGTCATTATAAACCAAAACCATCGCATCTGAAGGAATTAAATCACACATCATTTTAACTAAATCTAAACGATGATCAAAATGATCCTTCGCCAAATAACCATAGTGATCTTTTTCTTTATCGCAAACACCGCACTTTCTTTCAATATGAAGTGAAAACTGAAAAACTGATTGACTATAAGGTCTTTCCCCTTTATATCTAGGAAGTGGACAAGGAAATGTCTCAAAATCCAAATGATAAAGTGGATACTTAATCATTTTAAGTCCATCTTTTATCTTTTCCTTATTAATATATGGTTTCCCACTAAGCACACACTGCTTTTGAATTTTATTTTTTTCTCTATTAAGCATATCAAAAGGAATATCAAGCATACTAGTTTTACCATCATTAATCAAATCAAAAACATCATACTTTATAGCACCTTTTTTAAAACCAAAATTATTATTCATATAACTTAAAATAGAATGTTTCTTAGGCAAAACATCAAAACACAAATCACAAAACTTACACCTAACCGTTTTTTTATACTCACAGTATTTTCCAAGTGGCACTCTAGAAGCATTTAAATCATTAATATATTTATTTATTTTCTTACTATCTAAATATATTTCATCCATTAAATCTCTCGTAATACTAGTTATATCAATATAAGAAATAATATCTTCGCCATTTATATTATCATAAACAGCATCACCATTTTCATACTTGCCATCAAACACATAATTACTATTTAAAACAGCTAAATAATATTTGACACATCGCTTATCATTATGCATTTTCATATCATTTTCAATAATAAATCTTTGAACTGCTACATCATAAATATATCTCCCGCAAGCACTATATCTATCAAATAATTTCTCCTTATTTTTTAAATAAACTTTATCCAGCATATAATCGCTAATATTTAAGCCTAAATCTTCAAGTAAATAATATATCCCATCACTTCCTTTTTTAAAAATAGAATGTTTCTTATCTCCTAAATCTAAAAACTTCTTAGTCGTTGTTGCTTTAACCTCGATAATATTAACCCCATCTTCATTTTCATTAAAAATATCCACATAACATAAATACCTAATATTATCGATAACTGCATCAAAACTCTCTTGATTATAAGTACTCTTTGAAAACTTAAAATTACCAGAAAAATACTTCGAAGCAAGTTCCCCAGCCAAAATTTCAACCTTATTATAATAAGGCATCATAGTCTCTAAATGTTCATTTTTTACATCTATCAAATCATTACCTTCATCGTCAAACATACCCGAAAGTAACTCGGCAATATGCTCAAATTCCTCTTCTTTTTTATACTCATCTATCGAAATCATACTATCTAATTTTTCTTTTTTTAAATCATCCAAAGCCACATATCTAGGACATCTTGAATAATTAATAAATTTCGTTTTAGTTATTGCCATTTTACCACCATCTAAATTATACACCAAAATTAACCAAACCACACTAAAAAAGAGCTTATAATTAAAGCTCTTAAGCTAATTTCTTTTTAGCAATTACTATAGCACCAGCACTTAAGGTTAAAGTACCAACAGCTAAAATAATTCCATCTGAAGTTTTTGGGTTTTCTACTTCATCTTTTACATCTGGTTTCTCTTCCTCAGCAGGAGTTGTAACATCTTCTTTAGTTAAAACAAAATTACCATCGTTATCCTTAGTCATTTCGTATCCTTCAGCTAAATAGTCAGTAACATCATCAGAGAACGTTCCCCCACTAACAGAAACACTATCTTTTCCATCATTAAAGAAAACTGAACCATTAGCTTCAAAAGTACCACCAGTAACACTTAAAGTAGCGCTTCCATCAGTACTTTGGTTAGTAATTAAAGAATAAGCTTTATCATTTCCATCAGTAATAGTAAATGTACCATCATTAACAGTCATTTTACCAGCATTGTTAACCACTGAAAAATTATGAGCTTGTTCAAAAATACCACCTTCAATTAAAGCAACACCTTCGTTAACTAAACCGAATACATTATCAGCTTCAGTAGTAATCTTACCGCCTTTAAAAGTTAATGTTCCAGTATTATGTAAAGCTGCACTTTTCTCACCATTTGCACTAATAACTCCGCCTTCAACTGTCAAAATACCTTGATTGTTAACGGTTGGAGCACTAGAAATATCTTTTCTACTGATAGTTCCATTTCCTTTACTATCCTTAATTGTAAGACTTCCGCCATTTTCAATTAAAATAGCTGAATTATTAGCCGCATAATTAGTAAAATTATAACCAGCTAAATCTAAAACTACAACCTCTCCATTTCTAATAATTAAATCTTCATCAGCGTCAGCTGTAAGTGTTAGAGTATAAACTCCATCTTCACCTTTCACACTTGTAACTCCACTGCCTTCATAACCAATAGTACCTTCACCATCGACATAAACAGCATTTACATAAGTAAAAGGCATTATCATCAAAGCACATACAAATAAACCCAAAAATAAACCTAGTTTTTTCATTTTCTCACCCCTCCTAAGCAAGTAAACTTGCTAATAACATTATAGCAAAATGTGGTTATCAGTACAACTTTTTTATAAAAAATTTTTATAAAAATGTCAAACAAAATAATAAATATGATATAATTATAAAAGTTAGGCGGTGAAAAAATGCATACAAACGGACGAATAACTAGAACTAAATATCAAAAAAGAAAAAGGCAAAAAAAAATCATTTGGACCATCATTTTAATCATAAGCATTTTAGTCACTATTCTTTGTACCCTGAAAATATTTTTATGGAATAAAGATAATAATAAAATAGATGAAATTAATAAAGATATAAATACCAAAAAAATAGTCAAAGAAACCAAAAGTGAAACCGCTGAAAATATAAATCCTCCAGAAAGTAAAGAAGACGATTACTGGTATTATATAAATATGGATATGATGAGTGTCGACTTCAATGAACTAAAACAAAAAAATAGTGACACCGTCGGTTTTATCAAAGTAAATGGGACTAATGTCAACTATCCAATCGTTCAGTCAAATGATAACACATACTATTTAAAACACGCCTTCGACAAATCTAAAAATTCAGCCGGTTGGGTCTTCGCCGACTACCGAAACAACATGGTAAATTTCGATAAAAATACTGTAATTTATGGCCATAGCCGTTCAAACCAAACAGTCTTTGGTAGTCTTAAAAAAGTTTTAAATAAATCATGGTATGGAAATAAAGATAACCATATAATTAAACTATCTACACCAACTGAAAATACTCTCTGGCAAATCATAAGTATATACACAATAAAACCAGAAAGCTATTATATTACTACCAAATTTTCAAATAGCCAGTTTCAAACATTTGTCAAAACAATTAAAGAACGTAGTCAAATAAATTTTAGTGGTGCCATAAATGAAAATGATAAAATATTAACATTATCAACATGTGAAGATGTTGCTGGTACAACTAGATTAGTAATTCACGCTAAATTAATAAAATTAGAAAAAAGATAAAAGTTGCCATAAAAGACAACTTTTTTTATAAAAAAAACAAACGTTAAAATCACGCTTGTTCATAATCTATACTAACTGACATATCTTTGCTATAAGTTTCACCCTTTGCAACTCCGCCTGTATAAATAGCCGTAAATTGCATCTGAGCCTCCTGCCCGGCCTTTAAAACATCACCAATTTGAACGCCACTTACAGAATATAAAATTTTGTCACTCGGATTGTTAATAGGTGGGTCAATATTTTTAATTTTAGCATCTAAATTTCCCTTATTTTGAATTGTTAAATTATATACAATCTTGTCACCAGCTTCGGCAAAAGAAATATAAAAATTAACTTTTTTATTAGAAAAATTGGGCTCCTTAACCTCCATAGCTTTACCAGTTTTTGAAACAGTATACTCTCTTAAAAAATCAACATTCAAAGTTCCTCTTGGTTCGTACTGCTTATTATTAGAAGCAAGAGGCTGAGCAAAAGTTGCATACCACATAAGCAAAAGAGCACCTATTGCCACCAAAACCATTACTACTCTATTTGTTGTCTTTTTAGAAGTCTTAATATGACGATCCTTTGCATCCGTAATCTCTTCCGCATGAGGTTCCCATAAATCTAATACTTCAATCTCTTCATCTTTTTTATTTTCTTCATCACTAAACTTATCATCCATATTATATTTAGTTTCCTCATCATCTAAATTAAATTTATCGTCCATATTATATTTATTATTCATAAAATACCTTCTCTCACGCCTACTATAAATTAAGTATACCATAATAGGTTATTTTAAGCAATATTTTCTGCACCCTTAAACTTCCAAAATGTAAAAAATCATAATCATAAAAATAAAACATAAACTTTACTAAAGGAGGGCCTATGAAATATTTAAAAACTTTATCGTTAAACACTCTATATACTGTCACATTTTTTATAATATTATCCGTAATTTTAACAACATTTAATTACTTTAACCTCATAAATTATCAAACACTTGCCATCTTTAAAATCATAATTCCAATTTTATCTTTATTTTTTGCCGGATTTAAAATGGGTAAAAACGCACCTAAAAATGGTTGGCTCGAAGGCATAAAAATAAGCCTTATCATTATTTTATTACTTTCCGTTTTTGCTATAATTACTCATGTATTTAAAATCAAAATACTGACCTTTTTTCTAATATTAATGCTCTCTAGTATCTTTGGTAGTATTGTCGGCATAAATAAAAATACTTAAAATAAAAACCCGTTTCTGTTTATCTAAGAAACGGGTTTTATATCAAAATTAATTTAAATATTTTTTTAAAAATTCACTTTTATATTCTAAAAATTTTCCTTCATTAATAGCTTTACGCATATTTTCCATCATCCGAATTAAAAAACGAATATTATGAATAGAAAGAAGTCTACCACCTAAACCCTCGCCAGCTACAAATAAATGCCTAATATAAGCCTTTGTATAATGCGTGCATGTATAACAGTCACAGTCACTTTCAATTGGAGAAAAATCTTCTTTATATTTAGCATTACGTAAATTAATCTTGCCAAAGCTTGTAAAAGCATTCGCATGTCTTGCAATTCTAGTTGGAAGCACACAGTCAAACATATCAACACCACGCTCTACCCCTTCAAGTAAATCGATAGGATCACCAACTCCCATTAAATAACGTGGTTTATCTAAAGGTAAAAATCTTATTGCATCATCAACCATCTTATACATTGTTACCTTATCTTCACCAACAGAAGTACCACCAATTGAATAACCATCAAAATCAAGCTTAACAGTCTCCTTCGCACTAAACTCCCTTAAATCAGTATATTCACCACCTTGAACAATTCCAAATAACGATTGATTTTCATTTTTAAAAACATCCTTGCCACGCTTAGCCCATCTAAGCGTTCTTTCTGTACTTTTTTTAGCATACTCATAAGTTGCTGGATAAGGAATACACTCATCAAAACTCATCGCAATATCACTATCTAACTTATTTTGAATCTCAATTGACTTCTCTGGTGTTAAAAAAAGAGCCTTGCCATCAATATGACTTTTAAAATGAACACCTTCTTCAGTAATATCTTTCTCTTTATTCTTAGCTAAACTAAAAACTTGAAATCCACCACTATCAGTTAAAATAGGTCCATCATAATTCATAAATTTATGAAGTCCTCCAGCTTTAAAAACAATATCCTCTCCAGGTCTAAGCCATAAATGATAAGTATTTGATAAAATTACTGCACTACCAACTGCCTTAAGTTCTTCTGGTGTAAGCATCTTAACATTTGCAAGAGTTCCAACTGGCATAAACATCGGTGTTTCAAAAGTCCCGTGATTAGTAACTAACTTGCCATATCTAGCATTACCATCATTTTTAATCAGTTCATATTTTATCTTCATATCCTCTTCTCCTTTAATTTAAAACTAGCTAAATAAATATCTAAATCGCCATCTTCTAACTTGTGATACCCAAAATTAAGTAAATCATCTAAAATAACCTTACCGCGAGAACTAGAGCCTAAAATATTACCAGGAAAATCCGCAAACATAATTGGCACCTCATTTTCTCTTTCCATAAACTGGCCATAAGTAACATCGATTAAATACTCATAATCCGCAATTAAATAATAATGATTATATCCTTCCCCTTCATTAATATTGTAAATAGAAACAGGTACTTCCATAAGTTCTAAATCAGCTTTAATATTATTAGCAAAATAAAAACATAAACCATCTAAACTATCTAGCTTACCTACTTCCTCTAAATTGTTTAAAATTATAAATCTAATTATCTCTTCCATAATTTATATATTAACTAAAAACCAAATAAAAATCAATGCTTACATATATTTTTTCATTTTTTTCATCATTTGATTAACCTGTTTTTGGCTAGGTGTTCTTCCCATACCAGCCATCATAGCTTTAATCATTTTCTCATTAATTGGTGGATTTTCTTTAAGTTGTTTCTTCATAACTTTTTTGGCTATC
>CALVRS010000037.1 GCA_944358725.1 uncultured Bacilli bacterium | reverse complement strand
ATACTTTATAGAGCCATTATTAACCATCTTCAAAACATCATTGTAAACCGCATTAACATCCGTATTATCTTCATCTAATGAATATATTTGAAGACCATATTTTTCTAAATATTTAAACATATTGTCTGAAACAACAATTGACTTATTGCCACTATTTGACACAACATCTTTAATCTTCGCATCCAAATTAGAAGCCTCAATCTTTAACTGTTCATAGTTCTCCTCAATTTTGTTCATTAAATAATAACTGTCAATATATTCGCCAAAACCAGTCTTCACATTTTGCGCCATCATCAAGAAATTAGATGGATCAAGCCAAAGCTCTTCCGCACTCTCGTTATACTCCATTGATAAAGTCGTATCAATAATCTTCAAATCACTATTAATCTCTCGCATCGGTTCAACATAATCTTTTTCTTTGCTTAAACCATTAAAAATAAATAAATCAGCCGTACTATAATCTTCAATCTGCTTATTCGTAAGTTCATAAGAATTAATATTAATGCCATTAGGATAAATACTATGAATCTCACTAAACTCACCATATAATCTTTTTGTAATATACTCAGAAGGATAATTAGTTGTATAAATAACAATGTCCTCCATATTATCTCGTTTCAAACAACCTGTTAAACTAAAAATTAAAATAAATAAAACAAAAACACTATAAATTTTTCTCATGAATGCCCTCCTTAACAACTGGGTCATATCCATATTTTCCAAATGGATTGCACCTCAAAATTCTCTTAAAAGCCATAAAGCCACCCTTAAAAGTTCCATATCTTTCAATTGCCTCTAAAGCATAATTAGAACAAGTCGGAATATGCCGGCAATAATTGTGCCAAGGTCCAGGAATGCTTTGATATACTTTAATTAACTTTATTATAACTTTCTTCATACACTAATAATTGTATCAAAAATAAGATAAAAAGTAAAAAGAAAAATTGTAATTGACAAAAAAACACAAACAAACTATAATATAACTACTTTGAAAGGAAATAAATATGCAAGAAAATGAATTACAAGAAATTTTAAATAATATGTCACTAGCTGACTTAAAAGAATTAAAACAGCTTTTTCAGCACTATCAAAAAGAAAATATAGTAATTGAAAACATGCAAAAAAGACTAAAAGATTGTGAAGAAGAAAAAAATGAAGAACCAAAACCAACAGCAAAAGAAAAAGAAATAGAAAAAAATCTAAATATCGCTTATAGTCTTCCTAAAAAACAAAAACATACCTTAAACGCTATATTATCAGATAAAAATAGAATATCTAAACTAACTATCGATAATCATGCTTTTAACCCAAATCATTTAGATAATAAAAACTATAAGAAAATGTTTTTCAAAGTAAAAAAAGAAAACATAACAAAAAACTATAATTATTTAATAATATCTTTAATCACTTTAATAGTATCAGGAAACTTACTAGCTATGGGTATATATGTTAAAAATACCCAAATATTAACCATTTTATCTTTGATCTTTTGCGGAATATCAATCATAAGCGCTTTTGAACATATAAACCATAAAAAGACAAAATTAATTATTGTCCCAAAAGAAAAATTATCCCAAAAAGATGTATCAGATTTCATTAAAGCCTTAGAAAAAGATTATGAAAAAGAGCAAGTGCACTCTGAACAAATGTATAATAGTAATCAAGTATTTTTAAGCTCTATTGAAGATATCTGTAAAACAGGTATCACCCAAAAAGAAGAAAACTTAATAAAAATAGCTAGTCAAATAAGAACCATTTTAAACATAGAAAGCTCGCAACCCCTTCTAACTGAAGAAGAAATAGAAGACATGCAAATAGCTATTCAAAAAGGAAATCAAAAAATCTTAAAAAAATAAAACCTTAAAACCTCTAGAAAATAGGGGTTTTAAAGTCTAAAAATAAATGATATAATATGTAAGGTGATGAAAAGTGAAGCTATTTGAAAAATTTAATATAACCCCAAACGATATATCGCTTTATGAAACAGCCTTTTCACATACCTCATACTCTAATGAGCATGCGGTTCCAAGTTATGAAAGATTAGAATTTCTAGGCGATGCAGTCCTAGAACTTTTAATGAGTGACTTTCTTTATCAAAGTAATAAATATGATGAAGGCGAAATGACAAAACTAAGGTCTCACTATGTTTGTGAAACCGCCAACTATGAATATTCAATAAAATTAGGATTAAACGAATATTTAAAACTTGGTAAAGGGGAAGAAGAAAACGGTGGAAAATATAGAAAAACTATTGTATCAGATATATTTGAATCATTCTTAGGAGCCCTTTACTTAGACCAAGGATTAGATAAAGTTAAAGAATTCTTCGATAAATATATCGTACCCCTAATTGAAAATCATGAAATTGATTTTTTCGATGACTATAAATCCATTTTACAAGAATCTGTTCAAACCGGAAAACGTAGTTTAGAATATAAACTAATAAGTGAAGAAGGCCCATCACATAATAAAAAATTTACCGTAGAAGTTGTCATAGATGGTATCGTCTATGGAAAAGGAACATCACATAGTAAAAAATCAGCCGAACAAATTGCGGCTAAAGATGCTTTAAATAAAGCACAGAAAGGAATGATAACATGGGAAGAGCATATGAAGTAAGAAAAGCCAGCATTCAAAAAACTGGCGCTGCTAAAGCCAAACTATATTCAATGTATGCAAGAGAAATATATCAAGCAGCTAAAAACGGTGGTACAGAACTAGAAGGAAACCCTAGTTTAAAAAGACTTGTCGATAAAGCAAAAAAAGAACAAGTCCCAAATGACATCATAAATAGAGCCATCGATAAAGTAAATAGTGGAGTAGATGAAAATTATACTAAAGCAAACTATGAAATATTTGGCCCATCTGGTTCAACTGCCATCATAAGTTGCTTAACCGATAATGTCAACCGTAGTGTAAGTAGTATTCGCGCCGTCATTAATAAATGTCACGTTAAAATGGGCGCTCAGGGAAGTGTCAGCTATATGTATGATCATCTATGTATCGTCAGTTTTAAAGGATTAACTGAAGAAGAAACATTAGATGCTCTACTTGAAGCTGGCCTAGATATAATCGATATTGAAACTGAAAATGACGAAGTAGTTGTCTATGGTAATCCTAACGATTTAAATAATATCAAAGAAGCCATTACAGCAAAACTTTCAAACGTAGAATTTGATCTAGATGAAATAACTATGCTTCCAAAAGAAAAAGTTACCTTAGAAGGTGAAGATAAAGAAACTTTTGAAAAAATGATAAGCATGCTTGACGAAGTCGAAGACGTTCAGCACGTCTACCATAATGTAAACATATAAAAACGATAATTATTATAGATTATCGTTATTTTTTTGAATTAAAAATACCTGAAATTCCAAAAGAATTCTTGTAAACAAAATAAAGTGGGGAATTAGTAATAAGCTCAAAATCGCCTATATATTCAATAACATTAGAATGAAAATTAAGTTTAAACTCATTAAGTCCTTTATATTTGTTGTTTGGTTTGTTAATATTCGCAACTCCACCTAGATAAAACTTCTTAAAACCAAGTTTCGCATAACGTCCCATCAATTTCCAAATCATTAATTGTTTCGCACCAAATTGCTTATATCTCTTGTCATAACCATCAATAATTAAATAAACCGCATCTTGCCATTTAATCACTAAAGCTGTTGATGTAACAACCCCATTTGGAAACTCCCTTAAAAAATTTGTTGCCTCAGCTAATTGGTTGCGATATTTAACCACATTTTTATCAACCTCTAACTTTTCACTAACAATCTTATCAACGTTACCCTTTTGTGAAATTAAATTTTTACTAAGTTCAGAACTTCTAAGCGTATATTGATTGTACATCTCTTGCGTATATTGTAAATAATCAGTAGTATCAAGCTTGCTATAATAAAAATCAACAAGTTCATCCTTACCAAAAAAATTGTATAAATTTTTAAAATACCTTAAATCCCTTGGATATTCATCCTTTGTCTGCTCATATAAATACTTTAAATCATCCGCTCCACCATGATAAACCTTAATACCATCGCGAACAGCCTTTCTAATTTTGTTCCGGCAGCTTTTATCAATATTTGCAAATAACTTAATATAATCAAGTTCTAAATTAATATAAGCCTCAAACCTTGGCTTTAAAGCCTCAAAATAATTATTGTAACCAAGATGAAAATATCCCAGCTTTTTCAAATAATTAAAAGTCTTATCATATAACTCATTAAAACTAATCTCATGCCCCGCACTACTATATACTTTTCTAATAATCATAGGATTAATTTTAATCGCCACAATATCCTTCTTACCTAAAAATTTCTTAATAAGCTTTGTAAAAGTTGCAACTAACTCCTCATCATTATAATCAATTAAAAATCCCCTTGGAGCAAGTGCATATTTAAAACCATTTACTTTATAAATTAAAATTAAACTAGCCGCTTTTAAAACATTACCATCCATTAATCCCACAAACATCGAACTGTAATTTTCCTCATGCATCGTAAAAGCATAATAAGGTGTTTGATAAATAGACCCTGGATTAAACTTTTTGGTAAACTCTAAAAATTCCGCATTAGTTAGTAATTTAATATGCATAAAATTCCCCCTGACATCTTTAATTATATCAAATAAATGACATTTTTCATATAAAAAAAGCAAGCTATAATAAAATATATTCATAGCCAGTTTTCAAAAAATAAATCTAATCAAGAAGTGTTTTCGTATAATTATCACACATTGTTGCCTCTTTTTCATTTTCACTAGGGCAGCATGCAACCTTAATTTCCTTAAGCTTGCACTTATCTTTCATAACATCACAGTACTTACAGTCATATACACTACACTTAATCTTCTGCACTTTAAAAATCCCTCCCATAATTATCTTTGCCCAAAAGAAAATAATTATTCATAAATCAAAAAAAGCCTAATATACTTGTATTGGTGATAATATGCATAAAATAGGTATTCCAAGAAGTTTGTTTTATTATTACTATAAAGATATTTGGGAAGACTTTTTAAATGCCTTAAACATAGATTATATAATAAGTCCGCTTACCAATAAAAAAATCATGGAAAATGGAGAAAAAATTGCCAGCAGTGAAATGTGTTTATCTTTAAAAAACTATTTAGGCCATATCGATTATCTAAAAGATAAATGCGAATATATTTTAGTGCCAAGAATAAGTAACTTTAAACTAGAAAATCAAACATGTACCAACTTTTGGGCTGCCTATGATATTACAAAAAACCTTTTTCAAACAAAAATTCTTAACTATAATATCGATTTAGAAAAACATCAAACCTTAAAAAAAGGTCTATATAAAATAGGAA
>CALVRS010000036.1 GCA_944358725.1 uncultured Bacilli bacterium | reverse complement strand
CTGCGCATTGTCTCTAAAAAAGCTACCGCCTCATCAGCCGAATTAAAATCAGGCTCAGTTACAAGTTCAAGTAAAGGAACTCCAGCTCTATTATAATTTATTCTAGAACCAGAAGAAAAATGGTCAGAAGAAGCCGCATCTTCTTCCAAGTGCAAATTATTAATGTGCACCTTTTTCATCTTTCCTTTAACTTCATACTCTAAATATCCATAACTTCCAATTGGTGCCGGTTTAGTTTCTTGGGTAATTTGAAACCCCTTAGGAAGGTCCGGATAATAATAATTTTTTCTTTCAAAATATAAATACTCTGGCTGCGTACAATTTAAAATCATACTTGCCATAAGTGCAAGTCTTACTGCTTCCTTATTAACAACTGGTAAAGTTCCAGGAAAAGCCATATCAACAGGCCTAACATTAGTATTTGCTTTTTCACTAAAACCATTACGCGCCGAAGAAAAAACTTTGGTCTTTGTATTACTTATCTCACAGTGCATCTCTAAACCGATTAATACTTTAAAACCCATTATTTAACCTCCTTCGCTATTTGATTTTTATATCCCATAATACTCTCTAAAGCATAAGCAATATTCAAAACATCAATATCATTAAAACATTTACCAGTAATATTAACACCAACAGGAAGCTTTGAAACAAAACCATTTGGAATAGTAATAGAAGGAAAACCACCAAAATTACCAATTTGTAAATGGTCCTCTAAAATCGCTGTATTTTTATCCAAAGCATCTTTAGAACCTTCTAATTTCTTTGCAGGACCTGATCCAACTGGTAAAATAACAGCATCGTATTTTTCAAAAAGTTCATTCCATTTGTCGACAACAAGTCTCCTAACCCTTTGAGCATTGTGAAAATATCTATCCTTATTCTCTGCTTGAAGAACATAAGAACCAATAACAAATCTTCTTTTAATAAGGGGTGAAAAACCTTTAGTTCTATAGTTTTTCATCTCCACATCCCACTTATCTCCTTCTGCTCTAGGTCCAAAAATAAATCCCGTCAAATTAGACATATTACTTGTAGCTTCTGCACATGAAATAACTACATAAACCGAAGGAATTGCACTAAGTAAAGTCATATCAATAGACTCCTCGCAAACCTCCATTCCTAACTCCCGGCATTTCTCACAAGTCTTCATAAAATTTTCTAAATGTGATTTTAATTCATCATCTGCATTAGGATACATATTAATATCACAAAGCTCTTTAATATAACATAACTTCTTACCTTTAACATTACCATCGATAGACTCATATAAATGCATATCAGCACTGTCCCATGAAGTCATATCATTTTTATCTATTCCCTTCATACCATCTACTACAATTGCCGCATCTTTAACACTTCTAGTCAAAACACCACAATGATCTAAACTACTAGCAAATGGGAAAAGTCCATAACGCGATATCATACCATAAGTTGGTTTATAACCGACAATTCCACAATAAGCAGCTGGTTTTCTAATTGAATCACCCGTATCACTACCAGTTGCATAAGGATAAACCCCAGCCGCAACTGCTGCCGCACTACCTGCCGAAGAACCAGCACACATACGACTATGATCCCAAGGATTAGTCACAACTCCCGTATGGCCAGTCGTTCCAGTGCCACCCATACCAAATTCATCTAAAACCGTTTTATTAACAGCAACTGCTCCTTTTTTAGATAAATTATCTATAGATGTTGCCGTAAAAAATGGCACATAATCTTTAAGAGTATTAGAAGAACCTGTACTTAAAATACCTTTAGTACTATAGTTATCTTTAATACCATAAGGAATGCCAGATAAAAGTTCATCTGTAACTTTAGTTTCTTTTGCATCATCCATAATAGTCACAAAAGCATTACATTCTTTTTGAACCTTATGTGACATTTCTAAAGACTCCTTAATCAAATCTTTACTTGTAACTTTACCATTAACTAAAGCCTCATGTATTTCCTCTATCGTCTTATTCATATAACTCATATTATCCCACCATCCTTGGTACTTCAACTTCCCCATCTACTGTTGCATCATCACAGTTAGAAAGCAAATCTTCTATCGAAATAGATTCCTCAGGTACATCTTCACGTAGTTCGTACTCAAAATTATCAAGTGCATGCGTCATAGGCTCAACTTCTTCAATATTAGGTATATTATTTATAACATCAATTGTCTTATCGATAATTTCAAACTCATCTAAAACCATTTTATTTTCTTCTGCTGTAAGTCCAATTAATAACTTATCAGCATAATCATCAACCATTTCTTTAGTAAACTTCTGCACAATATCGCCTCCATTAAAATATACAAAAAAAAGATGGCGCCTAATGTAGGACTCGAACCTACGACCCAACGGTTAACAGCCGTTTGCTCTACCGACTGAGCTAATTAGGCATAAGTGGCGCCTGATGTAGGACTCGAACCTACGACCCAACGGTTAACAGCCGTTTGCTCTACCGGCTGAGCTAATCAGGCAAATAAAGTGGCGCCTAATGTAGGACTCGAACCTACGACCCAACGGTTAACAGCCGTTTGCTCTACCAACTGAGCTAATTAGGCATAAAT
>CALVRS010000035.1 GCA_944358725.1 uncultured Bacilli bacterium | reverse complement strand
TTGAACTACATAATCTATAAACTCCATATTATTCCTCCTCCAAGAACTGTTGACTTAAAGCCATAATTAAACTACTTCTAGTAATAAGACCACATAAATGATTTTCTTCATCTAAAACTGGAATATTAGAAAGTCTACTTTCTGTAACTAACTTAGCTAAAGTACTAATAGAATCACCTTTCTTAACTGTTGGAATATCCTTAAGCATATATTCACTAGCTTCTTTATTCATTGCTTCTTTATCTGTAACACTCTCCGCATACAAAACTCCAAGAAAATTCTTTTTATCATCAATAACCATCAAACTATCAACCTTCATCATCTTCATTTTATTAAGACAATAAAATACCGTATAATTTGGAAAACAAGTAACTGGTTTATCAATCATAATATCCTCAACCTTAATATACTTAGGACTTGTCCAAATTCTTTTCTTACCAACAAAGTTTTTAACAAAATCATTTGCCGGATGTTTCAAAATATTTTCTGGAACATCATACTGAACTAACTCACCATTATCAAATATAGCAATTTTATCAGCTAATTTAATTGCTTCATCCATATCATGAGTTACAAAAACAATCGTCTTGTGTAAATTGTTTTGTAATTTTAAAAGCTCATCTTGTAAAGCTAACCTACTCATAGGATCCAAAGCACTAAAAGGTTCATCCATTAAAATTATATCGGGATTAGTAATAAAAGCTCTCGCAATACCAATACGCTGCCCTTGACCACCAGAAAGTTCACTTGGATATCTATCTAAAAATTCGCTATCTAAACCTATCATATCCATCACTTTTAAAGTATCAACTTCTATCTTTTGTTCTGAAACTTTTAAAATTTTTGGAATAATTGTAATATTATCACGCACCGTCATATGTGGAAATAAACCAGTTTGCTGAATAACATAGCCCATACTACGTCTTAACTTAATATCATCGATCTCATTAATATTTTTTCCATCGATAAAAATATCCCCTTTACTTGGAATAATTAACTTGTTAATCATTTTTAATAAAGTAGTCTTACCAGAACCAGACTCACCAATTAAAACAGTAAACTTTCCCGTCTCTATCTTAAAAGAAATATCATGTAAAATTTCGTTATTTTTATAAGATTTAGATACTTTCTTAAATTCAATCATTACCACATCTACCTCTAATATAATTATAACACCGTCAAAATAATCATTTTAAAAAAAATAAAAAACTAGACACAAATAATGTCTAATTTAAATCAATTTCTCCTTCAAAAACAGTCCTAGCAGGACCTTTCATATAAACATGATTATCCAAATCATAATCAATTTCTAATTTACCACCTAATAAATTAACAAACACTTTTCTATCAGTATAACCATTTAAAAAGCAAGCCACTGCCGAAGCACATGCACCAGTACCGCAAGCTAAAGTTTCGCCTGAACCACGTTCCCATACACGCATATCTATCTCATTTCTACTTATAACCTTAATAAATTCTACATTAGTTTTATTTGGAAAATTATCAAAATTTTCAATCAATGAACCAACTTTACTCACACTTTTTTCATCAAAACTTTTAACAAACATAATAGCATGTGGATTACCCATAGAAATAGTAGTAAATTTACCAAAAGAAGGAATATTAACACTAGCAAAAGAAATACCATTCATATTTTCTTCTTTATAATTAATAACAGGTATTTCATTACCATTTAATATAGGTTCTCCCATATCAACACTAACAAAAGAAACCTTATCATCATCTAAAAAAAGTACGAGTTTCTTAACCCCAGCTAAAGTTTCAAAAGTAAGCTCTGTTTTATCTGTATATCCTTTATCATATACAAATTTACCAGCACACCTAATTCCATTACCACACATTTCTGCTTCACTGCCATCAGCATTGTAAATATTCATCTTAAAATCCGCA
Organism: uncultured Bacilli bacterium; assembly: GCA_944358725.1. Lineage (GTDB taxonomy): Bacteria > Bacillota_I > Bacilli_A > RF39 > UBA660 > Coprosoma. The sequence continues at coordinate 6,326 of CALVRS010000035.1, read as the reverse complement.
ATTTTACTTTCACTAATTAAAATAAGTCCATCTGATCCAATACCAAAATGTCTATCACTAATTTTTTTAGAAAGTTCACTTGGATTAGAAATTTTTTGATTTATTGTACATATATATACATAATCATTACCAAGACCTTCCATTTTTGTAAATCTAAGCACATTAATCACCTCAATATTCTATAATTTTATAGTGATTTTTTCTTAAAGTCAATTTTCTTTAAATATAAATCAATATTATATGCCGCACATTTTCCAGAAAAAGAAGCTTTAGCAACTGACTTTTCTTCATTAATAATATCTCCGCCAGCAAAAACACCTTCAAGTGAAGTCATCTGATTTTTATCAGTCTTAATATAATCATTAATATCTAATTTTAAGCCTAATTTCTTAACTAACTTATTATCAGGAATTGAACCAATTGCAAAAAATACATAATCCGCAAGATATATAAATTTATATCCATCTTTATTTATTAAATAAACCCTATAATTATTATCATTTGAAATAATTTGTTTAACCTCAGTATTAAATATAAAATCTATCTTCTCATTAAAAGCTAAAGAAACATCGTCTTTGAAAGCTTTCATTTTATTTTTGCGGTAAACAACAAGCACATTAGCTCCATTTTTTCTAGCTATAAAAGCCATATCTAAAGCAGTATTACCACCACCAACAATAACGACACTTTTACCATAAAAATCTAATTTTTTAAAACTTTCCAAAAAATTATTTACACCATAAACATTTTCTAAATTTTTACCCTTAATATTAGGAAACTTAGAAACATTAGCACCAATACCTAAAAATACTGCATCATACTCTTTTCTTAAATTTCTAAGAAAAAGATTTCTTCCAAGTTCAAACCCATAATTAACTTCAATACCTAAATCTATTATTTTTTTAAAAGTTAAATCGCATATTTTTCTATCTAATCTAAATTCAGGAATTCCATGAATAATAAGACCACCTAAATAATCATGTTTTTCAAAAATCGTTACCGCATAACCAAGTCTTCTTAAATAAGCCGCGCATGAAAGTCCTGATGGGCCAGACCCAACTATAGCCACTTTTTTGCCGTTAAAATCTTTTACATCAGAAAAAAGTGCATACTTTTTCTTCAAAAACTTATCACCAATATAAGCCTCAATATTATGAATTTTTACAGACTCTCCCTCAAGTCTTCGAATACAATTACCCTCGCAATATTTTAAAGAAGGACAAATTCTACCACATATAGAAGCTAAAACTGTTGTTTCATTAAGTACACGAAAAGCCTTTAAAAAATTACCTTCCTTTGCTAACTTAATAACTGAAGGAATATCATTTTCTAAAGGACATCTTTTTTGACATGGTTTTAAAGGACAATTCAAACAATAATTAATCATTTTTTTAATATTATTCATAAACTATTCCTTATTTATTGTAAATGTTACTTTATACTGATCACCTAAATCAAGCTCATCAACATTAACAAAATAACCACCTTGTTCGATTTTATCAGCACAGTCTCTAAGTAATTTTACAATATCCGCAAAAGGAGCTTGATTATTAACTGGCTTAACATTATTAGCATATTCATTTAAACTATTTCCTGCAATAATATCCATATCAGGAATAGTTGGCTGACTAGCTAATTCTTCATTAACAGTATTAATCTGCTGTTGAGTTTTTTCTGTCGGAGTTGGGATAGTGCTAGCAATAATGCGGCGGGCTTTATCTTCATTATATCTTTTAAGAGCCTGTGACACCGCCGCTGATATAGACTTCTTAGTATCGTCAGAAATTTCATCATCCACCTTTTGTGTATAAATATTTGGCATTTGATTAAAACTATTATCAATTTCAGACTTTGAAATCTCAGGTATCGCTGTACTATTATTAACAGCATTATTTTCTAAGCCAGTAACATTATTATTAATAGAATTATTTAAAGCTTCACTATTTTCTATACCTGCATTAAAAGTTGTAACATTACCTAAAGTACCATTTTGAAAATTATCATTAGCATTATTTTCTACGTTCATACTATTAGAAATATTACTAGATAAATTAGAAGATTCATTATTTTGAGAAATAGAATTTGGTTCTAAAGTAGAATTAACATCAGGAATAGAAGAAAAATTATTAACTTCTGAAACATTATTAATATCATTATTCAAATTATCATTTACGTTGCCATTAGCTGAATCCATATTTATTGGATTAACAGAATTATTTAAAGTATCATTAGCCGGATTATTTAAATTAGCACTATTAGCTGCTACCTCATTATTTAAAGGTGTAGTAACAACAGACTCTGAAGCTACATTATTAACTGGTGTAATATGTTGATTAAACATACTATCAAAAGTAACTGAATTATTTGAATTTTGGAAAGAAGATGTTTTTTCCTCTGAAGTAGGTGCAACATTAATAAACTTATTATTATCCAAATCATTATTTAAAATTGGTTGCTCAGTTATAGCAGGTGCCATCTCCTTTTGTTCAGCGCCAGGTACCATTAAATTAGAAATATCTTTAGGTGCTGGAGCTGGATTTTCATTTATATCTTTTGCTTCACGCATAATCTTATCTATATCCATATTATTTTCCCCTTCTTCTTCATCAAATAAATTTTCTATTTCTTCAGTTACACTAGAACTATCATTCTTTGATAAACTTTTAACAGAAACATTCAAATCAATAGGTTTATGAACCTTTTGACTTTCCTCTTCTCTTAACTTTTCTATTTCCTTATCTGTTTGTTTAACCGTAAGTCGCTCCTCAACAATCCTATGAAGCATCTCAACTTGTTTTTCTTTATCAGGTATTCTAAGTAAACTTCTTGCATGTCTCTCAGAAATTTTATTATTAAGTAAATAACTTTGAACCTCATCATCTAAATTCAAAAGTCTAATCTTATTAGCAATCGTTGATTGTGATTTTCCGATTTTTCGGGCAAGTTCCTCTTGTGTAATATAACCCATATCCAAAATTCTTTTATAAGAAACAGCTTCCTCTATCGGACTTAATTCCTGTCTTTGAACATTTTCAAGTAAAGCAATTTCTTCACTATCTTTATCAGATAAATTTACAATAATAGCCGGGATAGTAGCTTTGCTCGCAAGCTTACTAGCTTTAAAACGTCTCTCTCCAGCAATAATTTCAAACTTATTGCCAACAGGTCTTACCACAATAGGTTGAATAACACCATATTTGCTTATGGAATCTGACAATTCTTCTAACTTTTCTTCATCAAATCTAATTCGTGGTTGAAACCTATTAGGCAAAATATCTTGCATATTAATTACTGTTAATTGACCATTTTGAAACAAAGTTACCCCTCCCTTCTATTCTTTTATTTTATAATACTATTTTTTGGGAAATAATTCAACCAAAATGACATAAAAAAATACATAAAAATAATAAATAGAAATTTAATCTTTTTATCATAACTTATTAAAGTTTTTTAGATACATAATAACGAAAAAAGAGTTATATATATAAATAAACACTAACTCTTTATTACAATCAGGTTATATACTGTCTAATTTATCCAAAAAACGTAATTCATATCATGGTTTAACAATAATTTTTATATACTTTTCAAACAATTTTCTTTATTCATTTGATGTTCAAATAAATATGTTTCATTAAATAAATCCGCTAATTCTGATTTGACACAAATCTTATTCTTATCATCAGCTTTAAACATGTATTCAGTATCTATAACATATATATATTCATTTTTTTTAACAACATTATCCGGTTTTATATCAAACCATAAAATATTATGTTCTCTCAAATGTTTATAAACATTATACAATTCACTATAACTAACTTCTTCAGATTTACCTAAATAATCTTGAATTTCAAAACCAAATGTTATTGAAGTATAATTTATGTTTATCTTAAAATTTCTTTTATAGTAAGTTTTTACAATATGTTTATCATTTAATATATATTCTGGATAACAAAAATCACTAAACTTTAACACATAGTTTCTATATTTATAACATTTAGTAGTTATTTTTTCAGGGTCAAAGTCTTCTAAAATATTATTTGAAAAAAAACTCAAAAAAAAGGACTTCAATTCTTCAAATTCAGTTGTTCCTAAAATAAACGAACAATCAAAGCCTTTAGAATTAGAAATCATTTTTATTATTTTTTTATCTAACATGCCCTGTATTTTTTTCCTCTGAAGCAGATAGATATGTTGAATTAGCTAAATTTTCATTAACTTGAGTTAATTGACTATTTAAAGCTTCAAGTTTTTCATTCAAATGAGCATATTCTTGCATAGCCTCATTTAGACGACTAATTTCAAATTCTAATTTACTTTTTTGTCTTTCTAAACTACTCCACTTAAGATATTCTGAATATTCAGGCTTACTTTCAACAATCTTTAAAGCATAATCATATAAAAATGCAGAAATTTTTCTACTACTACTAATATCAACATCAAGACCAGAAGCGTTTAAAGCATTAATTTCTTCATTGGTTAACTGAGAAGCTGTTAATGGATAAAATACCTCGTTATTCTGCATACACTTTTGCACCATTTTCTCCGTTTTACTTACCAACAATGATAATTTTTCTTGAATAATTGGAATATCTAAAACTTGAGAAAAAACATTTATCTGTTTATCTTGCATATCCCCACTCCTTTCTGAAATCATTATACTATAATTTTACCAATATATAAATTATAAACACATAAATAAAAGGCAATAAATGTCAATAAATGTCAATAAACGTTAATAAAATTAAAATTTCACACTAATATAAATTTCTTAAAGCGATTTCTTTTTTATCTCCGCATACCTTCTAGGATATTTTAATGAAGTCTTAGAAATTTTTTGAACATCAATAAGTGTTCTTTGACCTCCTCCACCCGGCAGCTCAAAACAGACAATATTATTAATTTTCAAATTTAAAACCTTTAAAGCAGATAATCCAGATGCGCTATCATTTAACCCGCGCATAGCTATCAAATGGCCATTAATTTTAAGTAAAGAAGCGCTAAACTCAAGAAGCACTGAAAAACTAGTTAAAGCTCTAGCGGTCACCACATCAAAACACTCCCTGTATAGCCTTCCATATTCTTCAGCTCGCATATGCACCAAATCAACATCTTCTAAATTTAACTCTTTAACTAAAACCTCTAAAAACTTAATTCGCTTACTCAAAGCATCCACTAAAGTAAGTTTCAAATTAGGAAAAAATATTTTAAGTACAACTCCCGGAAAACCCGCACCAGTTCCTAAATCACATAAACTATTAACTTTGTTCAAATCAATCGCTTTAACTAAAGTCAAACTATCATAAAAATGCTTTAAATAAACCTGTTTCTTTTCCGTTATCGCCGTCAAATTAATCTTCTGGTTCCAAATAATCAACAATTCATAATATCGTTCTAACTTATTTAATTTGTCTTCACTAACATCCAATCCTAATTTTAAAATAGCTTCCTTAAACTCTAAAATATCCATATTAACCTCGTTTCATATACATCGTTAAAATAGAAATATCCGCTGGATTTACCCCACTTATTCTCATAGCTTGACCAATCGTATTAGGCCTTACCTCTTTTAATTTTTGCTTTGCTTCACTTGCTAAATTATGCATAGAATCATAATCAATATCCAAAGGTATTTTCTTGTTTTCCAAACGTTTTAACTTCTCCGCTTCCTTTAAAGCTTTATTAATATAACCCTCATACTTAGAAGAAATAGATACTTGTTCCAAAACCTCATCACTATATTCACTATCTAAATATCTCGTTAAATCTGCAATCCTAATTTCTGGTCTTTTAAGTAAATCATAAAGTGAAACACCATCTTTTAACTCTTTAGTCCCTAAACTAATCAAATACTCATTATCCTTAGGCGTAAGTCTCTTGTTCTTAAACTCTAAAGTAGCTTTTGAAATATCTTCTTTTTTCCTTAAAAACTTATTATATTTTTCTGGAGAAACAAGACCAAATTTATAACCATACTCTCTAAGCCTTAAATCTGCATTATCTGTTCTAAGAAGTAACCTATACTCTGCTCTAGAAGTAAGTAATCTATAAGGATCTCTTATACCCTTAGTAATTAAATCATCAATTAAAACACCAATATAAGCCTCGTCTCTTCTTAAAATAAAAGGTTCTTTACCTTCTAATTTTAAAGAAGCATTAATACCAGCCATTAATCCCTGACAAGCCGCTTCTTCATATCCACTTGTACCATTAATTTGACCAGCTCACGCTGTTCGAAAGCTGCTGCGTCTGTCCGCTCACGCGGTCGTTCACGTCGGCCAGCACCTCGGCGATCGATCCCGTGGCGTAGGCGTGTTCGACGC
>CALVRS010000034.1 GCA_944358725.1 uncultured Bacilli bacterium | reverse complement strand
GTTTTCATAATATTTTCTTTTTTCACTGATTGGTTTTAAAAATTCTAACATTTTATTGATTAGCTCTTTTTTGCAAGCTACACAACCACGTTGACCAGCTTTACATTCTTTGCAAATGTTTTCTAAGTTATTATTACCAATTAATTTATGATAGTAATATACCATGCATATGTTAGGATTTGCTGGGTCATCAACTTTTATTTTGTTTGGATCTGTTACAGCAGAGTTGATTTTCTTTTTAATTGTTTCTTCGTCATCGGCTAGAAATATGGCGTTTCCAAGACTTTTACCCATTTTTTCGTTACCATCTAATCCTTTAATACGAGGGGCTTTACTTAGATAAGCTTCTGGTTCAATTAATGTTTTTCCATATATACTATTGAATTTATGAACTATCTCACGGCACTGCTCTAACAAAGGAAGTTGATCTTCTCCTACGGGGACAAGGTTTCCTTTGAAGGCGGTAATATCGGCAGCTTGGCTTACGGGATAACCTAAAAAGCCATAGGTTATACTTTCACCAGAGTTTCCAAAGAGTTCTTTTTTTTGGTTTATTTCGTTTTTAACAGTGGGATTACGCTGCAGTCTAGCAATAGTTACTAAATTTGAATAAAAAACGGTTAGTTCGGCTATTTCTGAGATACTTGATTGAATAAATATGGTTGCTTTATTTGGATCAATACCAATTGATAGTAAATCAATGACTAGATCTTTAACGCTTTTTCTAACTTTTTCAGGATTATTAAAGTTATCGGTTAGGGCTTGGACATCGGCTATTTCAATATAGGTATCAAATTCATCTTGGAGTTTAACCCAATTTTGGCCAGCACCAAAGTAATGGCCTAAGTGCAGATGACCGGTTGGTCTTATACCTGTTAATATTGTCTTTTGTTTCATTTGTATCACCTTTTTTTCATTATACTATATTATTTATTTTTCAACAATATTTTTAGCAATACTTATTTTATCTCAAATAGTCTTTATCATAACTAGTTATTTCTCCTGTTTTAGCATCTATTTCATAGTTATATTCAAAGTTTTCATATATGAATTCAATATCATAAACTAATCTATTATTATCATAGTCTTTTTTTACTTCGGTAAATACAGCGTTATCTTTATTGATGTTGGCATCTTTTAAGGCAATGTTTTTGGCATCTTCCTGAGTTAATTCATTATTGTTTTGATTTTGTATTTGTTGATCATTGTTGTGCTCATTGATTTTAAAATCGTTAAAGATTATACGACCATTTTTGGCATCTATTTGATATTCATATTTTATGTTATTATAATAAAATTCTACTTCGTATTTATTATTTTCTAATTCTAAGTCTATGCTATCAAAAAAGATTTCTTCGACATTTAATTTTGTATCTTTAATGATGATGTCTTTTATTTCATTTTTATTTAAGAAATTTATTTTGATATAGATAAAGAAGCCTATGGTTATTATTAATAAGATACCAATTATACTAAGTATGATTACAAGTGTTTTTTTCATATTTATCTCTCCTTTTTAATAAGTTATTCTTGGACTTTTAATGGTATAGATGTAAAGGGCTACTAGAAATTCATTTGTAAATGGTAAGATAAATTTTAAAGATATTTTATTTTTTTCAATTTGATTATAGAAATATTTAACTATTTTTCTACGATCAACAATATCTTCTATTTTTTTATCTTTTATTTTTTTTATTATTTTTTCTAGATCGATTGTTTCGGTATTTGATAAGGCATTTAACAATCCTTTATTATAGCTTTTAATATAATATATGGTTGATTCGTCAAAGCCAAATATTTTTCCAGCTATTTCAAGCAAGTTATTGAAGTTGTTATATGATGTTTTACTATTTAATATTCCTTTAAATATTTCTGTTTTAGATATTTTATTTAATATAAGGCTATTTTTATTTTTAAATATTTTATTGAGATTTATTTCATATGCATTAATATATTTATTATAGTTTTTTATTAGATTATATTTTTTAAAGGTAAATTTATCTCCTTCTAGTTTACCATATGTTTTCATGGTGTCATTATAACCAAATTTAATTGATTTTTTTGCTTGGTTTTTATCAAATACTAAGAATGATCCTATTTTATTTCTAGGAACTATATATGTTATGTTGACTGATTTATTTTTGACATTTTTCTTAAAACCGATGGCTCTTAAGTCGATGGCAATTACATCTGTAGCCCCCATATCTATAGCAAGGTTAATTGGCAAGTTATCATAATAACCACCGTCTATATACATGTCGTTATTTATAATATATGGTTTAAAGGCAGGATAGCAAGAAGCAGAGGCTAAAATATAGTCTTTTATATTTTCTTTGGTAAGTTCTCTTTTTGTTTTGAAGATTGGTTTATTTTTTGTGAAATTATAGGTTACTAGTCCGTAGTTGATGTTTGATTTAAAAAATTTATTTGGTTTAAAATAGTTATTAAAGATATTTTTCATTTTATAGATATCTAAACCACCTTCATTTATGAAGTTTTTTGCATACTGCATATATATTTTAGCTAATTTTTCATCTTCTAAAAGTGGAAATGCTTCTTCATCATATATGGCTTTAAAGCTAATATTTTTCCACAGTTTTAAGGCTCCTCTGAGATCTTTTTGAGTGACAAACATACCGTTTATAGCTCCTATTGATGTACCTGTTACAATATCTATTTGTTTATGAAGTTTTTTTAAGGCTTTATAAACGCCAATTTCATAGGCACCTTTGGCTCCACCACCAGATAGTACTAGGGCTTGTTTCATATTGCATCACCGTTTTTATTATACTACAAAGATGGTTTTTTGCATAATTTCTAGACTTTATGTTATAAATAGAGTAAAATGTTGTTGAGGGAGTTAGATATGTTTGATTTTTATAATAAATTTGTTGTACTTTGTGCTTTGTTTTTGATTTACTCTTTTTTTGGATGGATAATAGAGGTTATATATACTTTTTTTGAAAAGAAAAAGTTTGTAAATCGAGGTTTTTTAATTGGTCCTTTAGTACCTATTTGGGGTACAGGAGCTATTTTGATTACTTTGATTTTAAGACCTGATGATAGTATGTTTAATTTGATTATTTCTTCGGCTTTTATCGGAACTTTTTTAGAGTATGTTGTTAATTATTTGATGGAGAAGATATTTAAAGCTAGATGGTGGGATTATTCAAAATTACCTTTTAATGTTAATGGTCGTGTATGGCTTGGATCATCTTTATTTTTTGGTATTGGTGGAGTAATTATTGTTCAGTTTATGAATCCTTTATTGTTTGATTTATTTAAGAGTGTTAATCCTTATGTATTTTATATTATTACAATTATTTTATTTTTATTAGCTTTAACAGATTTTTGTATTTCTTTTAATATTATTAATAAGTTAAAGATTTCGGTTGATTCTGTGCGTAAGGATTATACTGAGGAAATTTCGAAGAAGGTTAGATCTATTTTAATGGGCAAATCCCTTTTCTTTAAAAGGCTTTTGAATGCGTTTCCTAATATTAAATTTTCTTTTAAAGGAAAAAAATAGGTAATAAAAAGCTTCATTTTGTGAAGCTTTTTATTACCTATTTTGATATACTCCAAATGATATGTCATTATTAAATTCTAGTTCTGTATTAGTGATTATTTTTCTTTCACCATTATTTGTGTAGTAATAGAAGGTATTACCGTTTTGATAGTAGATGGCATCTTCGAGATAAATTATGCTATCTAAGTTTGTGGTATTAAAAAGATATGTTTTTATCTTTTTATTTTGGATATCAGCTCGATATACTTTATAGTGATTATTTTCTTTTTGATACATATAATAGTAATTATTGATTTTATCTACTTTATCATAGCCTTTGATATCTTCTGTATAATAGTTATTAAATTTTACGCCATTTATGGCTTCGCTTAAGGTCATATCTTGCCATTTACCGTTATATGTTTGTAGGTTGTTTTTATCATGAAATTCTTGGACACTTTCATCTTCAATGCTTATTTTATATTGCTTATTATTTTCTCTATCGAAAAGATAAACATCTGTTCCGATGGCTCCTTCAATATATGAATCGAAAGATATATCGTCATAACTTCTGATGTTTATTTTTTTACCGTTTATGATATTTATGACATAGAAGTTTTTAAAAGTATAAGTTTGAGTATAGTCAGCGACGATATAGTATTTATCTGTGAAGAAGCTGATTGGTTTTGTGTAGACATCATTTTCAAATATTTTTACACTATTTTCATTTCCATTAAAAAGGTTTAAGCCTTTATATGTTTCCATGGCGATATAATGATTTTCAAGGAAGTTATCTTTATATATTGTTTGAGTGTTTGAAAGTTTTATGGCGGTTGCTTTATCTTGATAATTTTCTTGATTATAGTTTTTGATAGTTTTTAAATATTTTTTGATATTTGAATTATTTAAGTTATGAGCATAGGTTATTTCGTTATTTTTTAAACACATGACATCGGTTAAAATGTTATTATTTTTAAATATTGGCAAGATACACTCATAACCGTCTATTTTTTTATATTCTATTTTTTTGATGATGTTTTCAGCTTTTGTATAATCTTTATTTATTTGAAAGTTTATTTTAAATTTTTCATGAGTTAGTTCAAAGTAATAGTTATTGTTATTTTTAGTATTTAGAATTTCTTTTATTTTAAAATTACCAACATTATATGTTATATTATGGCCATCATTAAAAAGAAATAGCAGGAATTTTAAAGATAAGAAAATGGTGGTAAAGACTATTAATGTTTTAAACAGATACTTCATACGGCTTCCTCCTAATATAATTATAATGTTTTGCTTTTGTTTTGTCTATATTAAAACGGAGTTTTATTTTTCTCCGTTTTTTGATATATCTTTGAGTTCGCTTTTTAATTTATTATGTTCTTCATCAGTTAATTCACTTTCATATTGTCTTTTTTCTTGCATCATGTATTTTGAAAGTACTGTTTCAATTTCTCTTAAGGCTTTTTTTGAAATAAAGGTTAATCCTACTGTTTCTTTGACTGTATCTATGATAACTCTACCCCAAAATATACCCATTTTGATTGTGAGGTCATTAAACATGTCTGGAGTGATTGTATAATAGAAATAACCAAATAATAGTCTTTTTTGAGCAAGTAAAATACGTTTATCGGTAATTACAATTGCATAAGTTGAGGTAATGTTAAAAACGCTTGGAAGTTTTTGGGCAGCAAATGCATACAGCACTTCTTCATCATTATTAACGTGTTCAGCGGCTACTTTACTATGGGATTTTAAACGCCAAGCGATGGTTGATGGATATCTTTTTTTGAAATCTTTGATTTTATTATATATTGTATTTGTCATGTTATCACTCTTTTCTACTTTTTATTTTTATTTTTTCAAATCTATATTTTTGTTTTATGTTTGGATATTTTTCTTTATCTACTTCACTCAAAAACATTTCTAATGGTCTAATCCAAAGTTTATTATCATCATATAGTGCGCGGTAGACAACAAATTTTTCGCATGTTTCTGAATGGGTGGCGATATCTAAGACTAAGTAATAGTCTCCTTTGAAATGTTTATAGATGGTATTTTTTTCAATATTTCTCATTTTTTACCTCTTTTTTTATTTTATTATACATTTTTTTTAATTTTAAAACAAGATGGTTATCCTTATTATTTGGTTATATAAAATAGTATTTAAATTATTTTTTATTTTCTAGTTTTGACTAATTTTGTTACTTTACTCATAGTCCAATGTTTCTTTCAGCATACATTACATTACGAGTGATAATTTACAATTATTTTTTTCACTAGCAGCAATTTCTTCTAAGACAACTTGTGTCTTTTTTGGTGTTAATGTATTGCCTTGCTATTATTGTACCGCTGTCGGTAGTATTATTTATTTGTGTTTTACTTTTTGCTTATTTTTTGAGGTTAAACAATTTGCTTTATCCTTATCACTTATAATCATATTAAAAAAATTTCTAATACTATGTTTTTCATCTACTATATAATAATCTATTCCTGCATTTTCAGCACCAATTTTATCGCTTTTAATGCTATCACCTATCATAATGCAATCTTCTTTAGTTGTATTTCCAATTGCTAGTTTAAATGATTCTAAGTTGGGCTTCATTGCATCTTCACCTGCAATTATTTGATCTATATATTTATACAAACCAGTTCGTTTTAATCTTGGTATTTGAGTTCCACTGAACCAACTGGTAAGAATTATTATATCTTTGTTATTTGCTTTTAAATAATCAAATAATTCTATAGTCCCATCAACCACTTTATCTTTTATTGTTTTTCCATTATGGATCATCCAGCCATTTATAACTTCTTCACTAATATTAAATCCATAATTTTTAAAATAATCACTTAGGGTTTTAAAATCATATCTTGGAAATTTTAATTCATATTTATTTAATATAAATTGCTTTTGATTAAAAAATTCTTTTTGTTTATCTAAAGGTATACTTTTTCTTAAAAAGTCATCTTCCTTAGACCAATCAGGAATTAATAATGTATAATCTAAATCAAATATATACTTTTTATAATCTTTCATAAATAACCTCATTTCTAATAATTTATTATATATTGAAAATAATATTAGTACAACTGTTTATTCATTTCTATCATTATTTAAATCCCGATTTGAGTAAAGAAAAAAGTGTCTAAAATGCGACACTTATATTTTTGTCCATGTTTTTTCTTATTTTATATACATAAATGGCTTTTTTACAAATTCCTTATAAAATAAGGCTTTACGCATTTTTGCTACAACAATTTTTATCCTTCTTACCTGAGCCACATGTTCAAGAAATCTAAGTATTTATAGTATTACTGGTATTTGTGTAATTGTTGGTATTTATAGTACTATATGTATTTTATAATTTAAAAAAAAATTGGAAACATGTGTGCATCCGTTTGCATAATTTATTGTAATACACGTCCGTTTAAAATCAAATTTTGTTACTATTCATCAGTATCTCTTTCTAAAAACTTAATAAACTTCCTTGGATTATCTTTATAAATATAATTAGGATTAATTTGAATAAACTTTTCATAATCTTCTTTATACCACCAAAGAGGATATTTGTTTGAACCATTATCACCATACTCATAGTCTTCCGTTTCTTGAACATAATCAGCTATCCATCCACAATAAAAACACTGTTCATACCATCTATTAATAGTATTTTTTTCACAATAAGAACAAACATTTTTTTCTTCATTCTATTATTGTTTTTTTTATAATTTTTCTGATTGGTCCTGTTCTATTTCTATTTTCTGCCCAATTATAATTAGGATCTTTTTTTAACTTTTCAAAATATTGGCTTCTATATTCTTGTAATGACATACCATTATTCTCGTTTTCATTTTCAGTTTTTAAATGAGAATTCCACCATCCACATTTAGAACAGACTTCTTGTATTATTCCTATGGTCTTATTTTTACAACATTCACACTCTTTATTGTAAAAATTTTTTCTAGCCCCATATTCATATGCCTTATTTTTGTCATGTCCAAAATAATATTCATAATCATCATTTCTTATGTAATGAATGTATTTTTTTGCAAAATTTTCAGCTTCTTTATTCCTATACATCTTTGCATATTTTACAACTAATTTCTCATCTAAACTATCACTAATTCTTAGAAAATTTTCATATACCTCTTTATAATATTTTTGATTAAATCTTTTTTTATTTCTAATTAATTCTACTAATAAACGTTCTCGACTAAAAACATTAACTTCTAATCCATTCTTTATATAGTGTATAGCATTATCATCTAACCTTGTATTGGAATAAAAAAATTGTTCTACATTAGGCATAGTTATTCTAGTAAAATTTCTTCTTGTTCCTACTGTCACTTTCTTTGGCTTATATTCGCTTAATTCATAATAATAGAAAGCACTTTCTAATGTTAATATACATCCAGGATATTTTTTAAACAAAATTACTAGTTCATCAACATTCTTTGTATCTGAATATAATCCTTTCGCAATTTTAAATAATTTCTTTCTTCTTATCTGAACTTCAATGTTATATTGATTTTTAAATTTTTCTTTCACTTCTTTATAATTATAAATACTCATAAAAATATTATATTACTTGTGAATAATTAGTTAAATAGATTTATTAAGAAAAGCTTTATTTTATGGACTTTATTCTAATATTTAGGTATAATTTATGTGTGGTTTTTTGTGGCCATTTTTTGTTTTTTATTTAAAACTGCGTTTCAACGTGGTTTTTTTATGCCTAAATTTAGAAATGAGGAATTATATGCTCTATCTAAGTGAGGGTATACAATATGGATATGATATTCAATATCAATATAAAAAAAGAATGTATACCTTCCCTGCAAATACTAAAATTTATAAAGTTTCAATATTTGCAGGAGGGGATATTGCACCCAAATTTAGGGAAGCTCACAATTATGTAAAAAAATATGGTGGTAAAGAAAACGAATGGTACAAGGTTAAAGGGTTTTGTTATGTTAATAATCATCTATTGGAAATACATTGGGTTGAACATCGAAAATATGGAAAATTTCGTGGCAAGGTTAAAAATGTTTTAAATAAAGGAAGTTACAAAAATAAAAAGCTACTTTCTTTTTTATTGTCTAAAAATATATTTGATAGTGTTTAAAGCAAGTATAACTGAGAGTGTAAAATAAAGTGTGTAAGTAAAAAAACTTACATACTTTTTAAGTATGATAAAATATAAGAAAGAGGTAAAAATGTGAGAAATAAAAATAAAAATGAATTAGTAAAAGCAATTATAGACGCATATCAACCAGAAACAGCTAAAGATGTCCAAGATGCATTAAAAGATATTTTTGGGCCTATGTTTGAGGCTATGTTACAAGG
>CALVRS010000033.1 GCA_944358725.1 uncultured Bacilli bacterium | reverse complement strand
TTCATATAAATCTCTATATATACCATTTCCTGATGTAGTAGTTCCTCCCATATCTTCTACTTTATCATCGGAACCACCCGATACTTGTTTTGCTTTAACATAAAGCTCGTCAATTGCTCCTTGAACATTTGTAGAAGTAAGTCCACTTTCCGTGTTATCATAAGTAACTGCTCCACTTTCAAAATATGTTGCTGCGGATACTCCTACTACACTAAATAATAATGCAGTTATTATAAATATAAATATTTTGCTTTTTAGAATCTTTTTTAATTTCATATTATTCTCCTTTCGGTGGACTAGTTATACTAGTCTAATTTATTTTATTATATGATAATTTTAGACTAGTGTCAATGGTCTTTTTGCAAAAAGATTAATATTTGATAGTACCATTATTTTGAGGTGGAAAGATGGAAATAAAAGCTAATAATTATAAACCAAATGATATTTTAAAGTTTATTAGGCAAAATGCGAATTTAACTCAAGAGAAACTTGCTTATTTAATTGGCAAATCTAAAAATTGGGTTAAAAATAATGAACAAGGTTTAAACAGATATTTTTTTGAAGATTTAATAAAGATTGCTAATACATGTGGGGTTGACATTATAATTAAAGATAAAGAAAAATAAGGCTACCAATTTTTTGGTAGCCTATCTATATCAAACGCTAAATGCATTAGCGGGCAGTTTTGATGGCGAGGTTTTTTAAATTGATTTCGATTGCGCCATCTTTTTTAGTAATGAAAACATTACTATTTTTTAAATTTTGTAAAGTTATTTGGTGGGGGTGACCATATATATTATTTTTTCCCGCGGAAATTAAAGATATCTTAGGAGATATGCTTTGGACAAATTCTTTAGAAGTGCTGGTGTTTGAACCGTGATGTCCTACTTTTAGTATATCCATTTTAGGTAAATTATATGTATTTTGTAAATATTTTTCGCTTTCTTTTGTCGCATCTCCCATTAATAATATATTCTTATTTTCAATTTGCGTATAAATAATAAGACTATCTTTATTTTCATTATGCGTATTTAAGCCATTTAAAAAGAATAACTTTATATCATTTATTTTGACACTTCCTTCTGAAATATTTAAAACTTTTTTATCAAAATTTTTAATTATATTTTTTTCTAATTCATTATTTTCTTTATTTAATATTAAATTATTTACTTTAAAGTTTTTAATTATATCTAAAGCTTCTTTAGCGTGATCGATATCGCCGTGAGTTAAAATTAGGTAATCTAAGTGATTAATGCCCTCTGATTTTAAATAAGGAATGGTTATATTTTTGGCAATTTCAAAAGTTTTTTTATTATCATAGTTTGGAATTCCTCCAGTATCAATTAATATATTTCCTTTATTATGTTTTAGTTTTATTAGTATACTATCGCCTTGCCCAACATCTAGCATGGTTATTTTTGATATGGGATTTAAATAATTTATATTATGATGGATAAACAATATTATAAAAAAGATAAAGATATAGTTTTTTCCTTTAGAATATTTATATAAAATTATGGTTATTATTATATAATATAATATAAAAAATATTATATTTATATGAGCAAGGGTTAGATTAAATATTTCTATTTGAGAAAGATTAATAGAGGCATTTTCCATAATTTTTATGATATATAAAAGTATTTTATCTAATGGTTTAAAAACAAATGTTATGAGCGATAAAGGATATATGATAAAACTTACAAACGGAACAAAATAAAGATTTATTAAAGGGGTTAATAGATTGAGCTGATGAAAATTATTAATTAATATGGGCGCACTTGCAAGAAAGGCTATTAAAGATATTTTAAAGGTTTTTAGAAAATAGTTTTGCTCTTTACTAATGGTTTTACTCATTGTTATTAAAAAGAAAGAGACGGTAAATGACAAAAGGAAGCCTAAGTTATAAATATAAAATGGATTATATATTAAAAGAATACCGCATGTTAGTGCAAGCAAGGTTATGGTATCTATTTTTAAGTTAAGTTCTTTATTAACAGTTAGGATAATGAAAAATATGGTAGCTCTTAAGATTGATGCTTGAAAGTCAGTTAAGAAAAGATAAAAGATTAGGGCAAAAATTGTTACAATATAAGCGTTTGTTTTTGATAATATTTTTTTCAAAATATACAGCAAAAAACAGGATAGCATGGTTATTTGCGCTCCTGATATAGCTAACAGATGACTAATACCATTTATTTGATAGCTATTTTTAGTATTTTCTTCTAGCTCTGCATCATTACCTAGGATGAAGGCTTTTAGATATTTATGACTTTTAAAACTATTAGCGCGTTTATAAAGTGTGTTTTTTATTTTATAAATTAAGGGCGTTTTTTTATCAATTATTTTTATTGTTTGAGCTTTGAATGTGTAGTTTATTTTTTCTGATTTTAAGTAATTTTGATAGTTGAAAAGGTTAAAATTGGTGTTTTGATTTGGCATTTTCATTTCACCTTTAGCTTTTATTTTATAACCTAAAATGCAGTTTGTTTTACCATAATAGTTAATTAGGATATTTTCTTTTCCTTTGATTTTGATTATTGTTTGATCTTCTTTTATTTGACATGAATAGATATGGCCAGTTATTTCTGTTTCGTTTTTATTATATTTACTTATGGGTTTATGGTTTACGGTGAAAATGACATAGCAAATGACAAAAAGACTAAATGGTAATATTATTTTTAATTTTTTCATATACGCTATCGCCAATACCAGAGACATTTTTGATGTCGTCTATTTTTTGAAAGTTGCCGTTTTTTTCACGATATTCTATGATGGCTTTAGCTTTGGCTTCTCCGATGCCATCTAAGGTTTGAAGTTCTTCTTTGCTTGCAGTATTGATATTTATTTTTTCATTTGTTTTTTCTATTTCTTTATCAGTATCCAAAAGGGCTTTTTCATCTTCTTTTTGGATGCAGGCATTATTACAAGGTGGGCATTCAATTTCGGGTTCGTTCATTTTTTGAATTTCGCTTTTTGAGTAGACTATGATTACCATTTCATCTTCGAGTTTTTTACTTAAATTGATATTACTAGTATCACTTGTTTTAGTAAGTCCACCGGCTTTATTTATAGCATCAAGGACAGTATTATTTTCGGTCAGTTCAAATACACCTGGTGAATTTACTTCGCCTTTGACATCAACTAAAACTTTTACTTCTTTAGGTTTTTCTTCATTTTTTTCTTTTTTTGTTATAGTTTTTTCAGGTTTTTTCTCAGTTTCACTTTCCATACTATAAGTATCATAAATAGTAAATGCGGTAAAAAAGATAAAAATTAATAAAAATATTTTTCCTTTATGTTTATTTATGAATTTCATTAAAAATCACCTCTCATAAATAAACATACGACAAAAAATAAAAAATTCCTTTTTTTTTGAAGAAATTTTTTATTTTTTTGGAATTTTTAATGTTTGATTTTTAGATTCGATACATATTCTTTGAACGATGGCAAGGGATGCTATAAGCGATAGAACGAAACTACCACCATATGATAGAAATGGAAGTGGTACACCGGTTAGTGGAATTAGCCCAAACATACCACCTAGATTTATAAATATATGAACAAAGATATAACTGATAATACCGACACATATATATCTTCCGCGTAAGCTCGATGCTTTAGAGCCAATTACAGCAATTCTATAAAGGACGATACCATATAAAATAAAGATAAAGATGGTTCTATAAATACCATATTCTTCTGCGATGATGGCAAAAGCTGAATCGGTATGAGGCTCTGGAATATAGGAATATTTTTGTTTACTCTTACCTATACCTAAGCCCCAAAGTCCACCATCATTTATGGCAATATAACTATTACATACTTGATAACCACCATTTTCATAATTACCGCAAGGGTCTAAAAAGGATGTAAATCTTGAGATTCTGGCATCATTTAAGATATATCCTTGGACATTATATATGACAAGTAGTGCTAAAGCTCCAAGGACAAGCATTAACAAAAAAGTTTTTATTTTATCTATTTTGAGTATTGGACTTGCGAGAAACATCATACCAATTATAAATAGGATTATAAGCAATGTCCCAAAGTCTTTTTGAAGAATAATGATGGCTGGTATTATCATTGCAATAAATAACATGGTGGCAATTATATCATAATGTTTTATATTGACGGTTCTAAGTTTCCTATAATATTTTTCAAACAAAAGGGCGAGCATAGCAATAATGATTGGTTTTGAAAATTCACTTGGCTGGAGTTTAATTATTTTAAGGTCTATCCAGTTTTTAGAACCTGAGAGTTCTTCAAAAGTTAAAGCCCAAAGATTTAAAGCTATGGCGGCTACAAATAAAACTGGTACAATTATTTTATAATATTTTGTATCGGTTTTAATAATGATAAAGCCAGCAATAAGGCCTACTATTATGAATATGAGCTGACGATAAAAATAATAGTATATTGATACATCATAGTTGACGACGGCAGCTCTTGAGGAGGCGGTAACAATATTTAAAAGGCCAAAGATAAAAAGGGCGGCTGATGATATTAATAATGGCTTATCTAAGTCTTTTAAGAGTTTGAACAAAGAATTGTTTTTCAAATTGGCACCTCCTTATCTTATATAATAATAGCATATTATTGTATTTTTTACTAGATAGTGTATTTTAAAATGTAAAAATAGGTGTTTTTAATATACGGTTTTTTACTTTATCATAAACTATATTAGAATAGATAGGAGGTATTATATGTATTACTATGGTGGGTATCAAGGCTATGGCTGCACAAACCCTTGTGGTGGATATGGCTATGGCGGAGGATACGGAACAGGATACGGCGCTGCAATTATTTTAGTTTTATTTATTTTACTTGTAATAATTATTGGAGCTAGAGCTTGTGGTAATAACTGATTTTAAAAAGGCTGTTATATTTTAATAACGGCCTTTTTGCTATTCAATGGTATATGGATCAGACTCTGTGCCTGTTCCTTCGATTTTGATTTTAGAATTTAAATATAAAGCAGGTCTTATTAACGCGTTTTCACCAGCATACCGTTCATAAATATAACCTCTATTATGAATATAAAAAACTGTTGAATCATTTTTATCACTTGGTGTTAATAACCACCAAGCTATTCCAAGATGTTGCCAATTTGTATTATTACATGTTTCAGGCCCCACATTAAAAGAACCACAATATTCTTTATTGGAGTTAGCTCTTATAAATTCACTAGCAGTAATTAGTCCAATTTTTCCATGCCATTTATTAGAATTTTCATTATTTATTTGAGTTTTTATATTTTTATTATTGTATGTTACTGCTCCTATGCTCCAATTTTTTGCAACTATTTGACTTTTAGCAATATCAGTTAAGTTTTTATAATATTCTTCATTTAAATATGTATTTAATGTAGATGGACGCGCCCAATTATTATTTCCATCAGTTCCAAACACATTATCCCACTTCATACTATCAATAACAGTATTTTTTGTTATTTTAATTGTTTTATCACACTCTACTGATATTATTCGCCAGCTTTCATTATTAAAAGTTATATAGTTATTTGGTTTTGCTCCAGTAAAAAAATATCTACATTCATATTCATCTTTTTCTAAGTTATTATCTTTTATTATTTGATCTCCTGCACTCGGAAAACATACTCCATATAATTCATCTATAGCATCTTGAACATTTTCTGATTTTAATTCGGTATTTGTATTATCATAACTGGTTTGGTTACTTGGAAAAAATGTTTCAGCATACACAGTTATTATACTAACGGAAATTATTCCTAATATGAATCCTGGTAAATAACATTTTAAAAAATCTTTTATTTTTTTCATTAATTAACTCTCCTTTACTTTATATATGAAGTATAACATATTTTCTCTTTCTTGTTAAGATATATCTTAATAATTTTTAGTGGTATTAAGTTATTTACAGTTTAAATTTATAATTTATATGTAAATAAGTTTTACATTAATATTTTATAAAGGTAGAGTGATTTTATGAAAGCAATGGAGTTAGTTGGTTTAAATACTAAGTGGTACAGATATCAAAACAGGCTTACACAAGAGCAATTTGCGAACAAAACAAAGTTTAAAATGGCATATATTAGTACAATTGAAAATGGGGATGCTAATTTAACTTGTAAAAATATTGATAATATTGCTAAAACTTTTGGGATAAAGGTCAATTTATTGTTTGCTGAAGATACGGCAAAAAAGGCCAAAGTTTTACCTAAAAGAGTTGATTTATACAACAATTAATTTAAGTCTTTTATGACTTTTTATTTTGACATTTTTTATATATAAGGTTATAATACTTTATACTTTTAAGGTGTAAATAAATTTAAAAATTTTAATTATTTACTTTTAAATATGGTACAATAAATATATGGAGGTGGGATATGTTTAAGCCTTTAAAAATTTTAGATGAAAAGCATAAAATTTTAAGACAAAAAAGTAAGGAAGTAAAGCTTCCTTTATCTAAAGAAGATAAAGATACTATTAAACAAATTATTAAGCATTTAACATATAGTCAAATAGAAAAATATTCCGAAAAATATGATTTAAGACCTGGTATGGGACTTGCATTTCCGCAGCTTGGAAAGCTTAAGAGAATTATTGTTATTGTATATGAGTATGAAGAGGGAAAATTTCAAGATTATGTAATTATTAATCCTAAGATAATTAGTCACTCTGAGGAGATGGTAGCACTAGAGTCTGGCGAAGGATGTCTTAGTGTGAACAGAGAGGTTGAAGGACATGTTCCACGTTATGCGAGAATTACAATTACAGGTTACGACCAAGATGGAGAAAAGATTACGATTAGAGCTAGAGAAGATTTATCAGTAGCTTTTCAGCACGAAGTTGACCATTTAGAGGGAATATTATTTTTTGATAGAATTGACAAAAAGAAACCTTTTTTTACAGAAGATGAAATTAGATTAATTTAGGAGGCTAGCCATGAAAAAAATAATTATGAAGTATTTATTCTTAATTGTTGTTACTTTTACGGCATCAATTTTTATTTATGAATATGTTATGGAAAATGATCCGATTGAAACAGAAAGCGATATATTTTACACGCAAAATCAAAGGGCGAATGAACTTTTAAGCAATACTAATTTTACAATCGACAATCCTAATGTTATTTTGAATCCTTATGGTAATTCCCCTCTTTCGGCTTTAATTGTTTTTCAAACTAAGGATTTGACGACTACCACTATTACAATTAAGGGAAAAGATGGCGCAGAAGATTTAAAACACACATTTACGCCAACTAAGGTTCATATTTTACCAATTTATGGGCTTTATGCAGGATATGACAACAAAGTTATTATTGAGGCAAGTGGTATTGTGAAGGAAATTACGATTACGACTGATGCTTTACCTCAAGATTTTTCAAATGTGACTGATTTAGATAGCAAAGATTTTGAAACTGATGAGTTTTATTTTACAACTCCCGAAGATATCGGTTATACAGCTGCTTATGATAAAGATGGCGAAGTTAGATGGTATTTAATTGGCGATTATAAATGGGATATTCAACGACTTAATAATGGTCATATTTTACTTAGCAGTGATAAAATTTTAAAAAACAATTATAGTATTGGTTTAATTGAGATGGATTTACTTGGTAAGGTTTATTATGAGTATGCGGTTCCTGGTGGATATCATCACGATGTTTACGAACTTAATGGTGGTAATTTATTATTAGTTTCTAATGCGACTAACCGCTCTACTCAAGAGGATGTAGCTGTAGAGATTGACCGAGCTAGTGGAGAAATTGTCAAAACTATTGATTTATATAAAATTTTACCAGGAGAGAAAAAAGGTAATTGGTTTGGTATGAATTCTATTAATTACGATATTAATACTAATTCTATTACGATTTCTGGTTATAATGGGAATATGATTGTCAATTTAGACTACCCTACTTTAGATATTAACTGGATTATTGCCGATGAGGATGAGGTTAGCGGAGAATATTTACAGTATTTACTAAAAACTAATGGGGAAATTATTTATCCAAACAAGCCAGAGTCAGTTAATTTACTTTCTGATAACAGGTTGATGTTTGCAAGTGAAACTGATGGTAAGAAACATTTAATTACTTATAAAATAGATTATTCTAACCGAACGGTTAAACAAATTAGTGATTATACTCTTTCAAGCAATGAGGAGACTTATTTAGAGGTTTTAGATGATGATGATTTTGTAATTACACAAGGAAATCATTTAATGGAGATAAAGGATAATCAAAAAATTATTAGTATGAATGTAAATTCTACTTTATATAATACTAAGAAAATGAGTTTATATGCGAATGATGTTTACAGTAATGTTTATGGCGTTAGACTTGGCAGTTTAGGAGAATCTCCTACTATTAAAAATTTCTTACTTCTTGGCGCTAAAAGCGATGATTCTATTTTAAAGACATATAATATTTCACTTTACAAAGATGCTTTTGGCTTAAAAGTTAAAGGAAGATTTAAAAGAAGTGACAAGGTTGAAATTATTTTGGATAATGTTTTAGATAAAAAAACTTATGAATTTGTAACACCTACTAATTCCGATAAGAAGTTTAATGCTTCACGTTATATTAGTGAAGATGGTATTAAAGGAAAATATTATATATATCTAAGAATTAATGGTAAGATTTACAAGTTACAAAAGTATGTTAATTTCTATTAAAAAATGTGTCAGATTTTAGTCTGACACATTTATGTTATTATCGTCATAGCCTTCTGTTTCATAGTTAGTACCGCATTTTAAATATGGCTTATATGAAACGTTAGCTTTATCTTGAATAAATTCAACATACCCTGTACATTCTATGTTTTTGTCTTTAGGGTCTACTAATTTATCAATATAATCTTTTTCTTTAAGCATTGAATAACTCAATTCCCAAATGGCTGTTTCACTTGAGTTGCCAGAATAATTATCATTTTGATATCTTTCAGCAGCTCTTTTTAATTTATATTCTAATTCTTGATAGGTTACATTTTCTGTTTGGTCTTCTACTTCTTCTTCAGTGTCTACTGTAACATCGGCTTTTGGAACGATACTTTTATATATGGTTACAATTATGATAATACATATGAAGATGACGGCTAAAATAATTATAAATTCTTTTAAACCAAATCCTTTTTCATTCATATTCTTTTACCTTTCATTTTATCTAAATTAAACCTATATAAAGTTCCTGG
The DNA here is from genome assembly GCA_944358725.1 of uncultured Bacilli bacterium. Lineage (GTDB taxonomy): Bacteria > Bacillota_I > Bacilli_A > RF39 > UBA660 > Coprosoma. The sequence continues at coordinate 13,339 of CALVRS010000033.1, read as the reverse complement.
TCGGCCACTTCCTTTGGTGACTTTAAAGCCTGTGTCGACAACTAGATCTTGGTTGACAAATTTTTTATGGAAGTTTCGACGATCTATTGGTTTATTTAATACGTATTCATAGAAGTTTTGCAGTTCTGGGAGTGTGAAATCACTTGGGAAGAATTTTACAAGCATGTCATCATAGTTGGTTGTTATTTTTGGACGTAGTTCAGAGATTACTTCATTAATTATATTTTCATGGTCATAGCCTAATTTTGGAAGTTCATCTATTTGGAACCATGATTTATCTTTATCTTGTTTTTTCATATCAATTAGAGTTTTATCTGTAATAGCTATATAAGTAATAGCTATGACTCTTTGATTTAAATCACGGTCTAAAGCGCTAAAGGCTTTAGATTGAAAGATTGTTCCTTTATCAAGACCAGTCGTTTGCAAATAAATGTTATTTGCATTTTCTTCTAATGTAGTTTGATTATTCAAAATATTATTTGGAATAACCCAATAACCTTTATAAGGTTCTGTTTTCTTTTTTTCTAAGTATATTTTTAATTTTCCTTCATCAGATGCTAGAATAAGTAATAATGTTTCAACGATATTATAGTTTGAATTTTCCATAAAATCACCCTTTGCGTAAAAATTTACGCATTATTATATACCTGTACTTTAAAATTGTCAATTTGAGGTATTTTTTAGTTTATCATAGGTTATGGCAAGGGCATATTTAAAATTTTGGTTTGCTTCTATTTTCATCATAAGGTCATTATATTCTTCGTTTTGAATAGGATATGAAAAAATACATAAATCTTCTGGTTTACTATTTTTTTGTGTTCTTAAAGCGTTTTCTAAAATAGCAATATCTGATGTGATGGTATCGTATTTATCTGTATCTTTATAGGATAGTATTTTTTTTATCATGATAAAGGTAATAATACTATGATTATATTCTTTTTCAAAGTATTCATCTAAAAGTTTTACTTGATCGCGATAATCATTTGTTTTACTTAGACATGAGTAATCTTTTTTATATAGCATCATTACTAGTTTAACAAGATCGTATTTTTGAAATTTTTGTTTTTGCATAGTATAGTTTATTGCTTCTTCTACAATATCGTATACTGGGTTTTGAAATTCTAATTTTAGTTTTAAGTTTAAAATATTTTCATCTGTCATTTTTATCCCCTTCTTTACTATTTCATTATAGCAAAATTTTTGGAGAAAAAAAAGAGCAATTTACGTGCTCTAATATGTTTCAATTAGGTTCATGGTTTTAGTATTGGCTATTATTTCAACGTTTATTTCATTTAGTTTTTCATAGTTATATATTTTATTTTCTTTTAAATTATTGATGAAATCATTATACCTTTGTTTTTCATTATTATAGCCATCAGTGTAATTATAACTTACTGAAAAATAGTTATATGGTTTTTGACACAGATGAGCTTTATCTAAAGATAGGCATTCATTATCGGTAAAGGTATAGTTTATATCATTATAGATATCTATTTTAGTGCTATCTTTATCATAAGTTAATTTTAGTTTAAAGGTATTATCAGGTAATGTTTCATCTATGGTTTTATCCATTTTTCCATGTAATCTAAAGTCGATATAGACATTTTTATCGGTTTGATATTCTTTTATTTCAGTTTCTTTTTTAAAATTGATTGGTGCTTCATCTATATATTCAATATTAGTTATCATGTCAATGAATAAAAGTATCCCAAATACTGTGATGAAAAGTCCGATAAAGAATGGAATAATTGTGGTTTTTCCTTTAGAAAATGTAAGATTATATATGATAATTGTAAACCAAATACATAAAGTTGATACTCCTAGTAATAGTAAGGTAAGACCTAAAAGATTAATTCCTTTTATTAGGTAAAATACCGATATGAATAATCCTAAAACTACCATAAAATCGAGGAAGAAAAGTGGGAGCAATATGATTATTACTGTCCATATTTTAACGATTAAAAGAATTACTGAGCCAATTGTTGGACCGTTTTTTTTAATAATTTTAATCTGTTTTTTGTCTTCTTTTTCTAAATTGATATTTTCTTTTGGCTTTATTTTTTCGGTGGTATCTTTTTTAAAGTACTGTTTAAATAAAGCGACAATGATAAGAAGTGCTATACCAAAGTAAAGGGCGATAAATAATAGTAAGATTATTACTTTAATTAAACCGCTAAATGGGGCGAAAAAAGTATCAGCAAAGGAGAAACCTAAATTTCTAAATAATTTAAAAGGGACTGTCATGATAGCTAGTAAAATAAGCGTGCAGAAGATTTTAATAATTATTTCAAAGGCTAAGTTTAGATTCATTTCAGTGTCATTATTTTTGATATTATCGGCGAATTCTCTTGTCATATCGGCTAATTTGTTTGCGCCTTTTTTTATTAGGTTTTCGCTTTTTTGAGTAAATTTATCAAAATTGTTTTCTTGATGATTATATTCAGGATTTATTTTATAAGCTTCTAAAATGCTACTAACTAACTGTTCTATGTTGCCAAAGTCTTTGACGGCTTCTTTTTCAGTTTGTCCATGTTTAATTTTTTCTTCGATAGTGTCTTTATATTCGGAAATTATGTCTTTTCTTTCTTTTTCATTTAATATGGATAATTCTTTTTCTAATTTTTGTAAGAATTCTTTTTTAGTCATTATTTTCACTCTCCTTAATAAAATTATTGACAGAATTACTGAATTCAGTCCATGTTTCTTTTAATTCTTGCAGTCTTTTTTTGCCTAAAACAGTTATTTTATAATATTTTCTAGATGGTCCTTCGGTTGATTCTCTTAGATATGTTTCAAAGTAATTTTCGTTGGTTAGCCTTTTTAATAGCGGATATATTGTCCCTTCGTTGACGTCAACTACTTTTGATACTTCTAGTACTAATTCATATCCATACATATCTTTACTATCTACTGACAGTAAGACGATAAGTTCTAAAACGCCTTTTTTAAATTGTGAATTCATAAATCACCTCTTTAGTTGTATTATATTCTAACTACCTTGCATTGTCAAGTACTAAATTATAAAAAGTAGTTAAGTATTTTGTCAAGTAATGGGAAAACAATTGAATTTGTTTTTATTTTGTAGTATACTTAGTTTAATAGGAGGCCGTTATATGAATGATAAATATGGGTTTAATTCAAATGGTTCTAATGACAATTTCAAAGATAATCCTGAGATTAGGACTAATCAAAATATTGAGGCTCTAAACAGACTTTTTGATGAGGCTGACTATGGAGATGATACTTTAACTGATTTTAGTTTAAGCAATCAAGAAAAGCACGATAGTGCTCTTAATTTAGATAAGTCTTCAGAATCTGAAGTGGATTTAGTTAAAGAAGATCCTTTAGAAAAGACAATGGAGATTAAAAATGTAGATCTTTCAGAGTTAAAGGAGCTACAAGCTAAGTTACATGAAATATATAACGAACCAAAAGAGGAAGAAAAATTATCTGGTGGTGGCGCAAATAAGGGAAAATCACTTGTCAAAGCGACTAAACAAGGTATTGCTTTTTCTAATGGTAGTTTAACTAGAACGTTTTTGGACTGTACGATTTTATGTTTTATCACAGCTTCTATGGGATATGGTATGTTTATGTACATACTAATGCATATTTAAAAATTAGCACTAATTTATAGTGTTTTTTTATTTTTTTATTTCATATATTTTAACTAGAGGTGTGATTGATGTTTAATTTGTTAAAAAAATTATTTAAAGATTTTTATATTTTTACAGCTTCTTATTCTAATAATGTCTTCCCCGACCCTCTTTCTAAGGAAGAAGAGGAAGAATATATTAAAAAGGCTAATATGGGAGATAAGGAAGCACGGGCTAAACTTATTGAGCACAATTTAAGGTTGGTTGCACATATAGTCAAAAAATATGACCATGGGCCTGATATGAGTGATGATTTAATTAGTATTGGAACTATTGGTCTTATAAAGGGTATAGATAGTTATTCTTTTAAGCATAAAACTAGGCTTACTACTTATTGTGCAAGATGTATTGAAAATGAAATTTTGATGTTTTTTAGATCAGATAAGAAAAATAATAAAAATATAAGTATTGATGAGCCTATTGGTTTTGACAAGGAAGGAAATGCGATTACTTTTTTAGATATTTTAAAAACTGACAAACCAGATTTTGCTTTAGATTTACATATTCAAGACAATATTAAGTTACTTAAGAAATATTTTCAAGTTTTAACTGACCGGGAAAAAGAGATTATTATTAAAAGATATGGATTGAATGGAAAGGAGGAAATAACACAAAAAGAAATTGCGAAGGAGCTTGGTATTTCGAGAAGTTATGTTTCGCGTATAGAGAAAAGAGCTCTTACAAAGATTTTAAGAGAATTTATGAAAAACAAATAAAATTACCATTTTATGTGGTAATTTTTTATTTTTCTCTACCTAATATTAAATCAATAGAAAAATTTTTATATACTTTACTTAAACTATATAGAAAACTAGTTGGTATTAAGTAAATAGCATTTTCATAGTGAGCATAAGCTGACTGGCTTGTATTTAAAATATTAGCTATTTGACTTTGGGTTTTTTTGTTTTTTATTCTAATATTTCGAAGATTTTTTCCTATGACGTTTAAATCAATTTTTAAAGGTTTATATATTGTATTTTTGTTTGTAAGTCCAAACAAATAATCTAGGCTTAAATTGAATTTATTAGCAAAGTCAATTAACTGTCTAAGTGGTATTGTATCTTTACCAGTTTCCCAGCCAGATACAGTTGAGTATGTAACATTAATCATAATAGGAGGTATTAAAGAAGTATGAAATTAGTTAAAAAAGTTTTTAAAAACAGAATATTTGTTTTTATTACTACTGCTTTAATATTTAGTGTTGTGGGAGTTACAGCAGCAACATATTTTGAAAGCAGTGCGGTTACTTATGATAACAGTTCAAGTGGGCTTTCATCTACTAATGTTCAAGGCGCTATTGATGAGCTATATAATGTGTGTAAAGAACCTGGTCCATTAGATGGAACTATTTTAGAAGATGTGCCGATTGTAACTGTTGGAGATGGATTATATGAAGATGAATATGAAGACGTAAGATATATTTATAAAGGAGGAAATCCCAATAATTATATAACCTTTAATAATGAAAAAGCTGGCTGGAGAATAATTTCCGTAGAGCCAGATAAAACAATCAAAATAATGAAAGTAGAAAGTATAGGAAATATGGCGTGGGATACAGTGAATTTAAATAATTGGGAACGTCCAGCCACGCTTAATACATATTTAAATGAAGAATATTATGTTAATTTTTTAAATGAGGCTGCAAAAAATCAAATAGTAGCTGGTACCTTTAGCATAGGTGCAGTAACTTTTCTTAATAATGATATGAGCACACAAGTAAGTAATGAAAATTCAAATAAATGGTATGGAAAAATAGCACTCTCAATGGTTTCAGAGTATATAAGAACAAATAGTAATAAAAGTAGTTGTGGATCTTTTAGTTTAATACAAAGTAATTCTAGTAGTTGTGCAAGTACAGGATGGATGAATATAACTAATGTAGATTATTGGTGGGCTTTGTCACCTTATTTAGGTGAAGATTCCGTATTTGTTATATTGTCACTATATGGTACTGTTCTAGGCAGTCATACATCTGATACGCGTTTTGGGGTCCGTCCGGCCCTCTACCTTTCATCTGATATCAAAATTATTGGAGGAGATGGGTCTCAAAATAATCCATACGAGATTTCACTTTAATATATTAAAAGAAGACTTTTTGATTAGTCTTCTTTTTCATTTACTATTTCATGACATCTAGGACATAAGTTGTCAGTTAAGTCTATTTCATTAAAGTAGTTCCAACATCTTTCGCATCTTTCGCCTTCAAATTTTTGAACTTGAACACCAGAATATTCGTATTTTGGTAAGTCTTCAGCTGTTAAAATAACTTCTGAAACAATGAATAATTGTTTTAAATTTGAAAGTATTGGTTTTAATGTTTCTTTATCTTCATCTCTTAGTTTTAAGAATACTTTAGCTTCTAATGATTTACCAATTAATTTTTCATTTCTAGCTTCTTCTAAGGCTTTATAGACATCGTTTTTAATACCAAAGAATAGTTCAAACATTTCTTTTAATTCTACTTCATTTTTATGAGTTTTTGGTTCTGGGAAGTTTTCTAAGTGAATACTTTGTTCTTTTTTACCTGGTATTAGTTTATATACTTCTTCGGCTGTATAAGGTAAGATTGGAGCTAATAGTTTTATTAAAGAAGTTAAGATTTCATATAAAACTGTTTGAACGCTTCTTCTAGATAGACTATCAGCTTTTTCAATATAAAGAATATCTTTTGTGAAGTCTAAGTAGAAATTTGAAAGTGAATTTACATAATTATTAATTATTTTATATATTTCGTCATAATTATAGTTATCATATTCTTTGATTATTTTTTGAATTATATCATTTAGTTCTATTAACATATACTGATCAGCTACTTTTAATTTATCATAAGATATCTTATCAGTATCTGGATTAAAGTCAAATAAGTTTCCAAGCATAAATCTAAATGTATTTCTGATTTTTCTATATGATTCTTTTACTCCAGCTAATAATTCGTTACTAAATTTAACGTCTTCTGTGTAGTCAACGCTGGCAGCCCAAAGTCTTAAAATATCAGCTCCTTGTTTACTTACAACATCCATTGGGCTTACGACATTTCCTAGACTTTTACTCATTTTGAAACCTTTACCGTCTAAGACGAATCCGGCAGAGACTAATTCTTTATATGGACTATGTCCACTATATGCCATACTACAAATTAATGATGAGTTAAACCAACCGCGATATTGATCAGATCCTTCTAAATAGACATCAGCTGGATATGGTAATTTTCTTTCAAGTAAGGTTCCTGCCCAAGAAGTTCCAGAGTCAAACCATACGTCCATGATATCGGTTTCTTTAGTGAAGTTTCCATTTGGACTAGCAGGATTAGTATATCCTTTTGGAAGTAATTCTTTGGCGTCTTTTTCAAACCAAATATTTGAACCATATTCTCTAAATAAAGAAGCAACATGCATCATAACATCATATTCGACAATGGCTGAACCATCTTCATTATAGAAAATTGGAATTGGTACACCCCAAGCTCTTTGTCTTGAAATACACCAGTCTCCCCTATCTCTAATCATGTTATAAATTCTAGTTTTTCCCCAATCAGTATGAAATTTAACGTTATTTTCTAATTCATTTAGAATTTCGTCTCTTATTTTATCAACACTACAGAACCATTGTTTAGTAGCTCTAAAGATAATAGGTTTTTTAGTTCGCCAATCATGAGGATATGAGTGTGTTATTTTCTTTAGTTTTAGAAGATAGCCATTTTCTTTTAACCATTTTGGTATTTCTTTATTGGCATCTTCTACGGATAGTCCTTCAAACATGCCAGATTCTTTAGTTAAAATTCCTTGGTTATTTACACCGTCTACCATACCTAAATTATATTTTTTACCAACTATAAAGTCATCCTCACCATATGAAGGTGCGGTATGGACAAGACCAGTTCCAGCATCTAAAGTTACGTGAGAGCCTAAAACAACTGGAGATGTTCTATCCATAAATGGATGGGCATATTTAACATTTTCTAGTTCTTGTCCTTTAAAAGTTGATAGTTTTTGATAATTTTCAAAGCCAAATTCTTCCATTAAATTATCTAGTAAATCTGTAGCAACGATATAATTATCTTCCCCTACTTTAACTTTTGAATAGTCAAAGTCAGCACCTACACATACTCCAAGGTTTCCTGGCAAAGTCCAAGGAGTGGTTGTCCAAATGACTAATTTATCTCCTTTAGCTACATATTCATTACCTTCGGTTACGGTAAATGCGACATAGATTGATGGATCAGTTTTATCTTTATATTCAATTTCAGCTTCAGCTAAGGCTGTTTCACTACTTGGTGACCAATATACAGGTTTTAATCCTTGAAAGATTAGTCCTTTTTCAGCCATTTTAGCAAAAACTTCTATTTGTTTTGCCTCATATTCTTTATTTAAAGTGATATATGGGTGATCCCAATCAGCGATGACATTTAGTTTTTTGAAATCTTCCATTTGTTTATTTACTTGCTCTAAAGCATATTTTTGACAGTATTTTCTAAATTCAAATGTTGTCATGCTTTTTCGGTCGATACCACTATTGGTAACAGCTTGTTCAATTGGTAGTCCATGAGTATCCCATCCAGGGATATATTCGACATAGTATCCTTCCATCATTTTTGAACGATTAATAAAATCTTTTAATATTTTATTTAAAGAGTGTCCTAAATGAATATTGCCATTGGCATATGGTGGACCATCGTGCAGGATAAATGGTTTATTATTTTTATTTTTATTTTTGATTAAATTATATAAGTCCATCTCTTCCCACTCAGCGCGCTGTTGGACTTCATTTTCAGCAAGATTACCACGCATTTTAAATTCTGTTTTTGGCATCAATAATGTGTCTTTATAATCCATAAATACATCTCCTTATTAAATTTTATTTTTTATTCCTTGTCCACTATTATATTCACTTAAAATATTTGAAGTAAAGCTTGATGTTTTACGTTTTTCGTTTTTATAGTTTTTAATAGCAGATTTAATTAACTCATCAGTTAAAGTTTTATAGTCTTTTCCTTTTGGTTTATATAGATAGAAAGCTAGTGAACCAGGAATGGTATTTGGTTCATTAACATAGATTTCCTCTGTTTTTTTATTTACTAGGTAATCAATTCGGCAAACGCCTTTTAGATTTAAAACTCTAAATACTTTTTTAGATGTTTCATATATTTTATTTTCCATTTCATTTGAAATGTGAGCTGGCACTTCAAATTCGCTTGTTGACATACCGCTTCCCATTTTAGGAGAATTTTTCATGCCTTTTCCTTTACTACCTGATAAATATTTATCTTCGAAGGTTAAAAGTTCATGTTTCATTTTCATTTCAGCTATTAAGCTTGTTTCATTATATTCGTAGTTACCACATACAGCGCAGTTTAGTTCTAAGAGGTTTGGTATCATTTCTTCGACTAATATTTTCTTTTCATATTCGCAGGCTTCTTCTATTTTTTCACTAAGTTCATTTCTATCATGAGCCACTCCAATACCAATGGTACTACCTAAATTAGCTGGTTTTACAATTACTGGATAGTTTAATTTTTCTATTTTATCTAATATATTTTCTTTATCCATATCGTATTCATAATCATAGAACCAAACATATTTTGGGGTTTTAATCTGATTGGCCTGTAGAACTTGTTTTAGGACAACTTTATCTTGGCCGAGGGCTGCTCCTAGAACAGAAGGGCCAACAACTGGCAAACTTAATGTTTCTAAGTAGCCGGCTAGGCTTCCATCTTCTGTTCCTTTGCCATGAACAATTGGAAAAGCAACATCAATTGTGTTGACATTTTTTCCAAATATTCCTTTGACTTTTTGCAAGGTTACAGTATTTCCTTTACGGCAAAGGGTTATTTCTTTAACATATCTTTTCATGTTATCAAAGTATTTAAATGTTTCCATATCTTTTAGGGCATTACCGGTATAGAAATGACGGTCTTTACTAATATAGATAGGAATTATTTAATATTTTTCTTCATCAATATTTTCCATGGCTTGTAGGGCAGAAATTATACTTACTTCGTGCTCAACTGAATCACCACCAAAAAATACTCCAACTTTTATCATTTTAAATCACTCCTTTATTTTTCATTAAATATATCTGGTAAATCATTTTCTAAAAGTACATAGGTTTCTTTATCTTTTAGGGTTTGAATTAACGGAAAAGCTTTTAAAACATCGTTTATAATATGAATTTTATTTTCATTATAGCCTTTTTCTTTTAATCCATCTAATATTGGTTTTGTTTTTGCAGCGCCAACTAATATGACTTCGTCGGCTTTTGTTTCAGCAATCTGCATGCCGAATTCTTTATTTTTATTATATTCTTCTTCTCCAAGTTCAATCATACCTGGTGTTACTACAATATGTTTTCCTGGCATCATTTTTAGAACATCAAGAGCCATTTTAGCTCCAGTTGGGTTTGAATTATAGGCATCATCAATAATAGTTATATCGCCATTTCTTTTAAGTTCTAAACGATGCTCAACGGGTTTTGCTTTAGCTACTCCGGCTTTTAACTGTTCTATTGTCATGCCAAATTCTTGTCCTAGGGCAATGGCTGATAATATGTTATAAACATTAGCGTAGCCAAGTAATTTAGTTTCAAAGGTATATGTTTTATCATCTTTTTTAAAATAACAATCAAATTTTGTGCCGTTTGGGCTTAAAGTTATATTTTTGGCTCTGACATCGGCATCTTCACTATCAATACCTATCCGTTTTATTTTACAGTTATTTTTTATTTGATATTTTTTTTGCCATGTATCATCAGCATTTAGTATACCAAGTCCATCGCTAGGTAGGGCTTCAATTAATTCAAATTTAGTTTTCATGATATTTTCTCTACTTCCAAAGGTTGCTAGATGGGCCACTCCAATTTTAGTTATAATACCATATTTAGGATGAACAAGTTCACAAAGTTCTTTAATGTCGCCTTTTTGACATGCTCCCATTTCAGCAATGAAAACATCAGTGAATTTATCTAGATAGTTATTTATGGTTATCATTAAACCAAATGGCGTATTGAAGTTTTTTGGTGTTGGCAAGGAGTTATATTTGATGTTTAAAATATCGTTTAAGATATTTTTACTACTTGTTTTTCCATAACTTCCAGTAATGCCAATTACTTTTAAATCTTGCATGTTTTTTATTTTATGGATGGCTTTCTTTTTAAAATATAGGCCGACTAAACTTTCGACTGGCATATTGATTATTAGAGGAATTAAAATATATAAGCTATTTAAATAAGCTATTATTCCTAATATTAAGTAGAAAATAACTAAGTTATTTTTATTTACAAAAATAGACATTATAATTATTAATGTTAAAGTAATTAAGGTGTTTGTTAAGATTAATCTTTTTACTCTAGATGTATATTTTAAAGGTAATTTATTTTGGCTATTTTTTCTTTCAGAAATTAAATTAATAATTAGTATTAGATATAGAAGGTTAAAGCCAATTTTGATTAAAAGGATATTTTGGGTAAAGAAGAATATTGCTAGTAAGATAAATATAAGACTTATGTCTTTAAAAACTTTGCTTTTATTTTTATTTATCCATTTTAGATATGTCTGCTTACGATTATATTTATTTTGCTGAAGCATATGTATCGTATCTTGGCTTTTTAAAAATACGTAAACAAAATAAATAATAGTTGACAATATAAATTCTTTAGCCATATTATTTCTCCTTTATAAAACTTCTAATAATTGAAACTGTTTGGGGTAATCTTTCTAAATAGGCATAATGAGTACATCCTTCATAAGGAATAACAGCTGAGTCTTTGATTAAACTTTCTAAGTCATAGGCATCAGCAATTGGTACAGCTACATCATTGGTTCCCCAAATTATAATAGTTGGACATTTTATTTTTTTTACGTTTTCGGTTATATCGGTATTGACATGTTTTACTAATATATCTCTCATCATTGGGGTGGCACTTCGATAATCTGTAGAGCCCATATGTTTTTTCATGGTTTCAGTTAGTTTATTTAAGCCTGGCATTTTTTTTAGTTTTTTTAAGGCTTTAACTTTTAAGCTTTGTGGATTTTTTTTGACTTTAAATGGACTACCAAAGAGAATTAGTTTTTTTGTTGGGTGTGCACTTGCATAAAGCAAAGCTATTTTTCCACCAAAGGAATGACCTATTAGTATGGGATTTGAAATGTTTAGAGATTTTAAAAGTTCATATATCATTTGAACAAAATCATTTAAATGCCAAGCTTCTTTAGGTTCTTCACTTTGTCCAAAGCCTGGCAAGTCTAAAATAATAACATCATAATCAGTTAGTCTATCCCCTACTGGTTTCATCATTTGAATGTTTTGACCCCAGCCATGTAATAAGACAACGGCTTGTTTTTCTTTATTACCATATCTTATATAATTTATATCTATATTTTTATACTTAAACATTTTGGTCACCTACATTTAATTATAGCATACCCTTTGGGTTTTAAGCAATAATATAAGGCATATTTGCCTGTTTGCAGATGATTTTTCAAATGAAAAACGTCCTTTTTTTGGACGCTTATTTCATTACATGTCTAGTTTATCAATATCATCAATTATTTCTAATTGTGATTCAACGATATTTTTAAGTCTTCGTTTTAAAACGTTGATGTTATGTTTCATAAGATCGGCATCATTTTCAATTTTTTCAGCTTTGATTAAGGCATCGTTGACAATACGACTGGCATTTTTTTTAGCATCGTCAATTATTATTTCACTTTCGCGGTGAGCGGTTATTTTAAGCTGGTCAGATGTTTTTTGGGCCATCATAATAGCTCTATTTAGAGTATTTTCCATTCTTTCATATTGCTCTAATTTTTCTTTGATAGCACTTGTTTGTTCGATGTTTTCTTTTAGTTTTTTTATTTCTTCATTTTGATTTTCGATAAGTTTATTTTTTTTATCGATATCGGCTATCATTTTTTCAACTCTTTTTATAACTTGGTCTAAGAAGTTATTTACCTCTTCTGGGTCATAACCTCTCATGACTCTTGTGAATTTTTCCATAAGCTCAACCTCACCTTAATTTTTCGCTTAATTTTTATTTACCACTCTATATCTATATTATTATTATCGTGAATACCTTTTCCTTCGGTATCGTTAGTGATTTTTCCTTGTACACTAACATTATTTGGAGTACATAAGAAAATGCCTCCACCTATTTTTTGTAAGTCGCCGCCAATAGCATAAATTGTTCCACTTAAGAAGTCAACAATTCTTTTTGCTTGTTCAGGGGTTACTCTTTTTAAATTAACGACAACGGTATTTCTTTTTTTTAAATGATCAGCAATTTGCTGTGACTCTGAGTAGGCTCTTGGCTCTAATAAAATCATTTTAGCGCCGCCTTCTTCAGTTAATGCTTCTTCGGCTTTTAAATCATAGTATTGGTCATTTGAAGGTGCAGAAAAAACATCTTCTTCTTCCCCTATGATTTTTTTTATTAAACCCATATTTATCCTCCTTAGTATTAATACTTTGCTACTAATAATTTTATCATAGATTTTGAAAAAAGAAAATGCTTTTTGCTTATACTTTTATTATTTTGTGTAAAGTAAGACATATATACGACTTATTTATTCAATTTTTGATTTATTTTGATATAATTATTTTAAAGGAAGTTTGATTTATGGTTAAAAAGTGTCAGAAAAAAAGAAGAAGTTTTAAATTTTTTATAGTTTTATTGATTATAACTATCCTAAT
>CALVRS010000032.1 GCA_944358725.1 uncultured Bacilli bacterium | reverse complement strand
AGTAATATTGATTATTATATCCACTGGTATTAGTATAAAAATATTCTTATCAAAAAATGATAAGAAAGAAACAAATATATGTGATAGAACATGCCCAGAAGGATATGTCATGCAAAATAAAAATAGTGCCGATTGTTATTGTAATGGTATACCTAAAAAACGAAACGATGTGGTTATTAATACAGAAAATTGGCAAGAATATTTTGAATTTTATACAAAAGTAGATTGGAGAAAAGATGATTTTGGAGATATTACAGGTCTATCAGCCAGTCAAAATATTAAGTTAAAAGATATATACCATGATAAACTAGTCAAAAAATCTGTTATCAAATTTAAAATAGAGGGTAAAAGTTATGCACGTTCAATAAATATTGATGCTGCCAATCAAAAATATACACTTGGTAGTTCTGTTAGCGTAATAACTGATTATGAAACAACTGTAAAAATGGAGTTGAAAAAAAATGATTTACCTTCTTTTTCAGATAATTTTTATACAACTCCCTTTATTGAACTTTCTAGGGGTTCAATGCCAACAATTGAAGATTATAATATAACAAAAGCAGAAGGAACATTATATTTATATGAATAACAAAATAATTTCCATTCTAATAGTTTTTTAAATAGATAGTAGTGCCATAATATGTATATTTGTAATAATTTATTATAGAGAAGAACTTGGAAATGCTTTTTCCAAGTTTTTATATAGTCTAAAATGGCGTCCCCTAAAGGATTCGAACCTTTGACCCACGCCTTAGAAGGGCGTTGCTCTATCCAGCTGAGCTAAGGAGACAAACTCTCGCAGCACATTCATTATACAATATATTTAAAATAAATTCAAGTTTTTTTCAAAAGAAAAAGCACAAACTAGTTATGCTTTCTATAAACCTTTGTTGTCTTTTTCTCTTTCAAAGGATAAACAAAATGATTAAAAGTCTTTTCCAAAGCCGAAAGTTCAGCTGAATAAATATCAATATCTTCACTTAAATTTTGAACATGACAAAAGCATTCTATATAAAAATCTAATGCCTCTTTAAAAGTGCAAATGCTACAGTAGTAATGTTGACAATTAGCATCATCGCCAATCTTACTTGCAATTACCATATGCCTTTTAAATAAATCATCCATCTCATATTGTTTAAAATATCGCACTTCCTTACAAGTTAAACAAATACACTTATAAGAATAGGCATTTTCACTTCCTTCAGTTACACAGACATAAAGTGGATGATCACATTTTTCTTTAATACTATTATAATAATCAGTCAATCGATTATTTTTCTTTTCCCTTTGCTTTAAAATTTCTTGATGTAAAAAAAGATATAATTGAACTTTATCATCCTGTAAAAGTTCGTTTTCACAAATCTGTAACTCACTTATTCTTTTATCAAATGGTTTTTGTAACCTCTCAGCCCCTTTTATAACATTTATAACTGATAAGCTCATAATAAACCTCCTAAAACCATTATAATTACCTATAAACTCAAAGTCAATAAAAACGATGTAAATAAACAAATAACTTAATTACAAATCATCAAAAAAATGATATAATGAAAATGGTGATATAGTATGGAAAAAGAAAATAATGTCCAAAATCAAAACATTTTTGAAATCTTATTTACGCAATATAAAGAAGACTTAATCAAAGAATTAAATATCAAAGAAAACTTAACAAATAATCAAATAAAAGAAATATTAATCTCCATTATTAAAGAATATGAAATAGAATTTTATCATGATTTTAATGAAATATTTATCTATAATTATTACTGTAATCTTTTATATAATCAAAATAAACCAATAGAGCAAATATTAAACTTTGTCAAAACGAAAGAAGCATTAAAAGAAAGTGGTAAACAAGAAGTACTTGAAGCAGAAAAAATAGCTCGTAATGACGTTTTATACCTTTATCAATTTAAACTACACAAAAACGAAGAAAATACTTATGAATTCATAAGTCAAATAACCGGTCAAAAAATACCAATTAATTATGAAATTGCCGAAATAATTAATAATAAAGATATCTTCCATATTCCCCCTAAAGGCAAGCCAAACTTAAGAGGACCACTTGCCACTTATACTATCGAATATAGCCCTAATTACTGGCAAGACTTTAAAAACTATATTCAAAAATATGTTACCTCATTTGAAATAAACCATTCTAAAGATTTTATAGAAGATTTAAAAGACTATCGCTATTGGCTTCATAAATATTATACCTTTATCTGCTTTATAAATCATAGTCAAATCAAAAATAACGAAAAGGAGGAAAAACATGTCAAAAATTAAAGATATAAAAGCAAGAGAAATATTAGATTCAAGAGGAAATCCCACCGTCGAAGTAGATGTAATTTTAGAAAGCGGAATCATCGGTAGAGCCTCTGTCCCATCAGGTGCCTCAACGGGTCAAAGAGAAGCATTAGAACTAAGAGATAATGATCCAAAAAGATATATGGGCAAAGGTGTACTAACCGCCGTTAATAACGTAAATAATATTTTAAAAAAACCATTAATTGGTATGGACCCACATAACCAAAGAAAAATAGACGAAATATTAATAAATATCGATGGCACCGAAAATAAAGAAAAATATGGCGCTAATGCCATCCTTGGAATATCACTAGCAAATCTAAAAGCTGCTGCTAAAGAAGACGGAAAAATGCTATATGAATATGTGGGAGATAAATATTCAATGCCTAAAGCCATGATGAACATTTTAAACGGAGGAGCTCATGCCGATAATGGTTTAGACTTCCAAGAATTTATGATAATTCCAAAAGCTGATAGCTTTAAGCAAAGACTGAGAATGGGAAGCGAAATATTTCATCATTTAAAAAAAGTTTTAAATAAAGCCGGATATCAAACAGGAGTAGGGGATGAAGGTGGTTTTGCTCCAGATTTAAATACCAACGAACAAGCTTTAGACATACTTATGAAAGCCGTCGAAAAAGCCGGATATATCCCAGGCAAAGACGTCTCATTTGCCATTGATGTGGCTGCTAGTGAATTTTATGAAAATGGTATATATAATTTAAAAGGCGCTAATTTAAAATTAACTACTGATGAACTTATAGATTATTATCAAACCTTATTAGATAAATATCCGATCATCTCAATTGAAGATGCCGTAGATGAAAATGATTGGGAAGGATTCCAAAAAATGACTAAAAAATACGGCGATAAAATTCAATTAGTTGGCGATGATTTATTTGTCACTAATAAAAAATATCTTCAAAAAGGTATTGATATGCAAGCAGGAAATGCCATATTAATAAAAATAAATCAAATTGGTACAATAACCGAAACCATCGACACCATAAACTTAGCAAAACAAAATGGATATAATACCATAATTTCCCACCGTAGTGGCGAGACCGAAGATACTTCAATAGCTGACCTTGCCGTTGGTTTAAATCTAGGTCAAATTAAAACTGGTTCACTTTCTAGAACCGATAGAACTTGTAAATATAATGAACTACTTAGAATAGAAGAAAAACTAGAAAACAAGGAGAATATATGAAATCAAAAAATATAAAAATAATTGCTATCGCAATAACTATAATGTTAGCTGTTTTAGCTACCGCCTTTTATTTAG
Source organism: uncultured Bacilli bacterium (assembly GCA_944358725.1). GTDB lineage: Bacteria > Bacillota_I > Bacilli_A > RF39 > UBA660 > Coprosoma. The sequence goes on along the minus strand of CALVRS010000032.1, from coordinate 10,552 downwards.
ATAAAATGTCCTATTATAGTGCAAAAAATATTCAAACAAACTCTGAAAAAAAATTATCAGAAAACGAAAACGTTCAGAAAGTATTATATAATAACGAAATATTTGAAGTACCATTTAAATATTATATTTCTGCCGATTCCAAACAACTAGTATTAACCAATGTAGAAAATAATGTAGAATTCATAATAGCCTTACAAAAAAATATAAATTTCGAAAGTTTACTAAATACAAAAGATCAAAGAATCGCCACATACAAAAATCTTAACCAAGATTTAGATATCAGAAATGCCAAAACAACTGTAAAAACCTATAATAAAGTTCAGTTCATAATAACAAATAACATGAAAATAAATAATAAAATAGTCGATACTTCTACTTCAAAAACAGAAAACGGAGTATATGTTACTGTCACAACAAGCGACCATCAAATATCAAATAGCGAAGAAAAAGAATTGTACTCTATTGTCGCAAATGCAAAAAAGACGTCAAATTAAATTTTAACGTCTTTTTTAATACTCATAATAACCGGTAAAATTATTGGCTTTCTTCCAGTATGTAGATTAATATAACTGCTTAAATTATTAATAACCTCAAGTTTAATATCTGCATAACTTGCGCCAGTTTTAATTTTATTCATAATAGCTTCCTTTGAAATAAACTCTAATTTCTTAAGTAAATCTAAATTATCATTAACAAGTACAAAACCTCTTGTAATAATATTCGGATTAGCAAGTAATTGCTTATTTTGTGCATCAATATTTGCAATCATAACCACAATTCCGTCATTTGCCATAATCTTACGGTCTTTCATAACTAAATTACTAACCTCACCAATACGGTTACCATCAACATAAGTTTCACCAGCTAAAATATGACCAGCTTTTTTAATAACACCTTTTTTCATCGATAAAACATCGCCATTACTTAAAACAAAAGTATTTTCAGCAGGAATATCACATCTAATAGCAATATCCGCATGTCTTTTAAGCATTCTATATTCTCCATGAAAAGGCATAAAATATTTAGGCTTAGCTAACCTAATCATCCATTTAAGCTCTTCCTCATTAGCATGTCCAGAAGCATGAATATCACTTAAAGAAGTATTCGTATAAACAGTAATTCCCTTTAAATATAGCTTATTAATCGTTCTAGAAATACCAAGTGCATTTCCAGGTATTGCTGAAGAAGAAAATACCACCACATCATCACTGCGAAGCTTAATATGTCTAAAAGTTCCATTAGCCAGTCTGCTTAAAGCCGCAAGTGGTTCTCCTTGAGTACCTGTACATAAAAGACAAACCTTATTAGAAGGTAAACTAGTAGCCTCCTCTGGAGTAATAAATATTTCCTTATGTTTAATATATCCACCTTCAATTGAAATTTCGATATTATTTTCCATACTGCGTCCAAAAACCGCAATCTTTCGCCCATGTCTTTTGCACGTATCAACAATATGTTTTAGTCTATATATATTAGAAGCAAACGTCGCAATAATAATGCGGCTATCATGTTTGTTAAAAAGTTCCTCTAAAGCATTATCAACCTTAGACTCACTGTTACTTATACCACCATTCATCGCATTAGTACTATCGCTTAAAAGTAGTGTTACACCAGAAGAACCTAAACGAGCAATTTTCCATATATCTGCCATCGGTCCAATCGGTGTCAAATCAAATTTAAAATCACCAGTCGTCATAATAACACCATCAGGTGTATGAATAACTATACCATGTGAATCGGGAATAGAGTGTGTTGTTCTATAAAACTCAACCCACATTTCTTTAAACTTATAAACACTATTTTCATTATAAACAAATAAATCATTATACTTAATTTTTCTATCTTCTAATTTTTTTCTAATAAGTGCGGCTGCTTGATTAGGGGCATATATAGCCGGTATATTAACCTCTGAAAGTAAAAATGGAACTCCACCAATATGATCCTCATGACCGTGAGTAATAAAAAGCCCTTTAATCTTACTTTCATTTTGCTTTAAAAAAGTTACATCCGGAATAACATAATCAATACCCATAAGCTCGCTTCCTGGAAAAATAACGCCCGCATCAGTAATAATAATTTCATCATTATGCATAAAAACATACATATTTTTTCCGACTTCACCAAGTCCGCCTAAAGCGAAAATGTAAGTCTCATTTTTATTAAACTTCATTAATAACTCCTTTCTTTAAAAGTTAAAACTGACTATAACATTATATCTTTTTTTTTAATCTTTGACAAGTTCATCCATAATATAAAAATTATCATAATAATATTGACAAACGAAATAACAAAAGACTATAATAATAAAACCTAAAAAAGGAGGGGAAATATGAAAAATAGTGAAATACTTTCAGTAAGATTGGGTGACTTCATCAAAGAACTATCAGATATCACTGAAATCAATGAAGAAGATATCGAAGTAAACTTAGATTATTTGCCAAGCTTTATATATGGAGCTCATGAAAAACAAGACATTTTAAATCCAAATATTCCAGAAAAACTATCTTTAAATGTCAACGCTGAAGATATATCATTATATTATACAGTTATAGGCGATTTAAAAAAACCACAGGCAGATGGAAAAACACTATATGACCATACCACAGTTATTCAAAAATATGCATTGCAAGAAAAAGATCTTAGTTGGGATAAAACTTATATCATAATATCTAAAGAAGAAATAAAAGAAATCATATGTAACTTTGACTTATGCGATCTATTAAATCAAAAATTTTATAACCCAAATATTGTTAAGGCTCTTGTAAACGCATCAAAAAAACAAAAAATAAAAACTCTAAAATAGGAGGAACTATGACTAAACAAAATGACTATCTAACTAAAATAAAAAGATTATATGAATTAAAAGAAACTTTAAAAAAATTAGATAAAGAATACACTAAAAAAATAAACGATTTAGAAAGTGACTTAGCCAAAGATGAACAATTACTAAAAAATTCAAAAACAACTGCTAATTTAAAAGTAAGATTAGGCGATTTAGTAAGTTTAATAGCTGAAAAAATAAATGTAAATATTGAAGATATAAAAACCAATTTAAATTATGAAAGAAAATTTTTACCTCTAATACTTACAGAAACAGAAAAAGCTAAACCAATTATCTTACGTTTAATCATCAGCGCGCCAAATAAAGAAAATATTTTAAACATCCCAGTTACTGCAAATTTATCCGACATAGCAGCCGATGGAAAAACACTATATGACCATAGCCTAATAAAAACTCAAAAAGGTTATACCACCATCGAAATAAATCAACAAGAAAAAGATGATATCATTTTAAGTTTTAATCCAAAAACTTTGCAAGCGCAAAAAGATATAGTCATAAGTTCTGTTTTAAATTGTCAAACAACAGAAAAACAAAAAACTTTAAAAAAATAAGCTGGATATGTCCGGCTTATTTTGCTTTATAAGAAGAAAAACGTACTTTTTAATAAAGTTTTCTCAAATTAGTTTACAAATGTAATTGTTCATGATATATTTTAGTTAAACAAAAATAGAAAAAATACAAGGTGGTAAAACATGGGAATATTTGATAAATTTAAAAATATATTCAAAAAAGAAGAAAAAACAGAAGTTGAACTCTATGATAAAGGACTTGAAAAAACGCGTGATAACTTTCTGTCAGCTCTTTTAAATCTTAATAAAAATCATAAAATTATCGATGATGACTATTTTGAAAATTTAGAAGAAATACTAATCATGTCAGACATCGGCGTAAATACCGTCATGGAAATAATCGATAGACTAAAAAAAAGAGTAAAAAAAGAAAATATTCAAACATCTGACGAACTAAAAGATATAATCGTCGATGAAATGTTTATTATATATGTCGGCGGAGATATTATTACAAATAAAATAAATTATGCCAAAGAAGGTCCAACCATCATCCTTTTTGTAGGTGTAAATGGAGCTGGAAAGACAACAACCATCGGCAAACTAGCTCATAAATTAAAAAGTGAAGGCAAAAAAGTTCTATTAGTTGCCGGAGATACCTTTAGAGCTGGAGCCAAAGAACAACTAGATGAGTGGGCCAGTACTACAAAGTGTGATATAGTATATAAAGAAAATGCTGATCCTGTAAGCGTCATGTATGATGGCGTAACTAAAGCAAAAGAAGAAAACTATGACATCGTTCTAATCGATACAGCCGGCCGCCTTCAAAATAAAATCGGTCTTATGAAAGAACTTGAAAAAATAAATAAAGTAATCGGCAAACTAGTACCATCTGCTCCACATGAAACCTTGCTTGTAATTGACGCTACAACAGGTCAAAATGGTATTAGTCAGGCCAGAAGCTTTCAAGAAATAACCAATATTACTGGTATTGTTTTAACAAAATTAGATGGTACAGCTAAAGGAGGTATCGTCCTTGCCATTAAAGAAGAAACCGGTATACCAGTAAAATATGTTGGTTTAGGCGAGAAAAAAGAAGATCTTCGTGTATTTGATATTGAAAAATATATCTATGGACTTTTTAAAGGAATCGATGAATAATGGATAAAACAATTTACTTAAATAGTCTATTTGATTATTATGGAACTCTTCTTACCAAAAAGCAGCAAGCCTATTTCAAAGATTATTATTTTGATAACTTAACACTCTCTGAAATAGCTGAAAATGAAAATGTCTCGCGAAATGCCGTTTATAAACAAATTCAAAATGCCGAAAATAAATTGCTTTATTATGAAAAAAACTTAAAACAATATGAAAATAGTAAAAAAATAAAAAAAATAATTCAAAATTTAGATACTAAAATAAAAAAACAAATAGAAGAATTATTATAGGGGAGGATATATATGTTTGGAAAAATACTTTATATAAGTGATACGGAAGCGCACGTTGAAACACCAAAAGATGGTTCACTTCAAACCAATATCATGAATATGCATGTCATATTCGAAGATGAAAAAAAGAAAATATTAGGTGAAGTCGAAGATACCGGTAGTGAAATCATAAAAATCCGTTTTTTAGGCGAAATTACCGATGGTAAATTTATCGGTGGTGTCATAAGAAAACCAACCTTTAATTCACATATACGTATGATAAGTGAAGAAGAAGTCGGACTAATCTTAGGAGCTGATACCACATCTTCATTTCAAATAGGCGAAAGCCCACTTTATGATAGTCATCCTATATATGTAGATATAAATGACCTATTTAGTAGTCATATGGCTATATTCGGTAATAGTGGCTCTGGTAAATCATGTGGGGTAGCTAGACTACTTCAAAATGTCTTTCAAAATCCAAAACTATTACCATTTCGTTCAAACTTCTTTATATTTGATGCTTACGGTGAATATCATAATGCCTTGCAAAATATAAATCAGATAAATCCTAATTTAAACTTTAAATTTTATACAACCAATGTTCACCAAACCGATGGCGAAATACTTTCAATACCACTATGGCTTTTAGATATAGATGATATGGCCTTACTTTTAAGAGCCGATAAACACTCACAGTTAACCATCATTGAAAGAATGCTAAAATTAGTTAATATTTTTGCCTCTGATGACGAAATGAGTACAAAATATAAAAATCACTTAATAGCCAAAGCCATCATGACCATATTATATACAAACCAAACCGCCAGTAGTAAAAGAAATGATGTCTTTGCCATAATTGCCACCTGTTCAACTCCACAGTTTAACCTAGAAGCTCCAGTCCAAGGAGTTGGATATACTAGAAAATTTAGAGAATGCTTTACTATCGATACCCAAGGAAACTTCCCAGAAAGCATTTTAATGACTGAATATATCACTAGTTTTATTGATGAATCTTTAGATAAATATGAACCAAAAGAAGTAAAGTATTATACCTTAGAAGATCTAGAAAAAGCCTTAGAATTTACCTTAATCAGTGAAGGACTTTTAAATAATACCGATACTTATGCTGACGCCATCGAACTAAAAGTAAGACTTCACTCTTTAACTATTTCAGAAAACTCTAGATATCTACGTTATCCTACTTTTATTACCATGGAAAACTATATTGCTACATTAGTTGCTAAAGAAGGTCGTAAAGCCCAAATTATAAACTTTAATCTAGAAGACGTTGAAGACTGGTTTGCTAAAGTAGTAGTCAAAATATATACAAAAATGCTCTTTAACTTTACAAAAAGTTTAAAAAATAGAGCCTCTATACCATTTCATATATTTGTCGAAGAAGCTCATAGATACGTTCAAAACGATGGTGATGTTGCCTTAATCGGTTACAATATATTTGAAAGAGCTGCTAAAGAAGGCCGTAAATATGGCTTAATCTTTAACCTTATATCACAAAGACCAGTTGAAATTTCCGATACAGTTATCTCACAGTGTGCCAACTTTTTAATCTTTAAAATAACCCATCCAAGAGACTTAGATTATATTACTAAAATGTTGCCAAATATATCTGCAGATATCGTTGAAAAACAAAAAACCTTGCAGCCAGGAACTTGTATGGCCTTTGGTGGTGCCTTTAAAATTCCAACAATCGTTAGAATGAAAATGCCAAATCCTGCACCTTCTTCAAATAGTTGTAACGTCTTTGAAACTTGGAAAGCTAATTAATCAAATTGCAAAAAAACACTAGTATTTTAAAAATAGCTATAATAGCTATAATATTAATCATCACCATAAGCATCATATACTTAGTTATACCTAAAGATAAAGAAAAAAAGTTAAAGAAAATTGAAAATCCTATAAATTTAAAATTTGAAGACATTATTCAAAATAATATTTTATTTAGTAATATTAAAATTTTAAAGAAAAACAATATTTATTATTTAACAGCTAAAGTCACTAATATATCATCTAATTCAAAGACCATATCTCCTATAAAAATAACTCTAAAAGATAAGCAAAATAAAGAAATTATTATAGATACTTACATAGGAGATACTTTAGAACTCAAAGAAGAAAAAAACATAAATGTCGAAACAAAACAAAACTTAAAAAACATAAAAAATATAGATATAAATATTAAAACTCAGGTAAAAACTGATATAACTCCTTTAAGGTAGATATAATCAAAACCTGAGTTTTTTAAACTTATTTTAACCTTTGTTTTTAAAATCATATATGCTATACTATATATAGTGTCCGAATAGCTTAACGGATAAAGCGTTCCCCTCCGAAGGGAAAAATAGGAGTTCAATTCTCCTTTCGGACGCCATATTATATGAGGAGGAAATATATGAAAATAATATCAATAAACGCTGGCAGCAGTTCACTTAAATTTAGCCTAATAAATATGGAAAACGAAAACGTTATAGCAAACGGTGTTTTTGAAAGAATAGGCATTGATGGACACTATAAAATAAAATTCGAAGGTAAAACATATGAAGAAGATACTGAATTAAAAAATCATAGTGATGCCGTAAATATTTTACTAGAAAAATTAATAAACTTAAAAATTGTTAAATCATTAGATGAAATTGAAGGCGTTGGACACCGCGTTGTTCAAGGTAAAGATGTATTTGATAAATCAGTCATCGTCGATGATGATGTCTTGCAAAAATTAGAATCTATCAAACACTTTGCTCCATTGCACAATCCCGCCAACATGCTTGGTATAAAAGCATTTATGAAAGCACTACCTAACGTGCCAAACACCGTAGTTTTTGATACCGCCTTTCATCAAACAATGGATAAAGAAACATATATTTATCCAGTACCTTACGAGTGGTATGAAAAATATGGCATTAGAAAATATGGAGCTCACGGAACAAGTCATAGATATATAACCGAAACAGTCTCTGATATTTTAAACACAAAAAACTTCAAATTAATTAGTTGCCATATTGGTAATGGCGCTTCAATAACCGCCGTTAAAGATGGCAAGTGTGTAGATACCTCAATGGGCTTTACACCACTTGCTGGAGTAATGATGGGAACAAGATCTGGAGATATAGATCCATCAATTTTGCCACCAGTCATGGAAGCAGAAAATAAAACCATTGACGACATCATAAATGATTTAAATAAACATAGTGGTATCTTAGGTATGTCTGGCATCAGTAGTGATATGCGTGATCTCACTGAAGCCTATAATAAAAATGATGAAAGAGCCATACTAACTATGAATAAATATGCAAGAAGAATTACCGATTATATTGCTCAGTACTATGTTTTATTAAAAGGTACCGACATTATCGTCTTTACAGCTGGTATTGGCGAAAATAGCTTCTTAACAAGAAAACTTGTTTGTGATAACTTAAAATGTTTAGGAGTTGAAATAGACGAAGAAAAAAATAAAAACTGTCATGGGAAAGAATTAATAAGTACGCCAAACTCAAAAATAAAAATATATGTTATTCCAACTGATGAAGAACTTATGATTGCAAAAGATACATTAAATCTTATCAAGAAAAAATAAAAATCTAAAATTATAAACGCTAAAAAAATTGTATGCATTTTTTGACATACAAAAATGCAAAAACAATTGTAAAAAATTAAAAAAAAGGGTATACTTAAATATAGAGAGGAGTGTAGAAAAATGAAAAAGAAAATATTTTCTTTAGGGTTTATCGCATTACTTATTGCTTTGCCATTTGCCGTAAAAGCTGCCACATCTTTTGATGGTATGCAAAGTGGTAATGTAATCAAACTAACTGAAGACGTAACTTTATCAAAAGAATACGTCATTAATGAAGGCGAAAGCCTTACAATTGACCTAAATGGTCATACCTTAACAGGACCAACTGATAATTATCTTGTCGATAATAAAGGTACTGTTAAAATAATCGATACCGGAAGCAATAAAGGTAAAATAAACTGTCCATCAAATACTTCATCTTGCCTTAGAAATTTAGGAGAAATGACAATTGATGGGGTTACAGTAGAAAGTGCTTTTGCTGCCGTTAAAAACGATGCAGAAAATGATTATTATGGTAATTTAACTGTTAAAAATGCTACTTTAATCTCTACACGTACAGGTAGTACTAGTGTTGGATTTACTGGTGTTCTTCAAAACTGGGGTAGTGCTATTGTAGATAATACAACAATTACTGCTACTGAAAATGAATATGCTGTTTTTGCTAGAAGTGGTAGTGCAACTAATACTGATTCGACAATTACTATTTCTAATTCAACACTTACAGGAAGTTATTTTGTAGTTCAAGAAAGAGATGGCTCTAATCAAACTACACAAACTGTAAATATAAGTAATTCTACTTTAAATGGTCAAGCTAAAGGTAATAAGTCAACTGGTGCTATTTCTAGTTATAGTGGTGATATTACGGTAACTACTAATAAAAATAGTGTAAATAATGTAGTAGTTGCTAATAGTAAACCAGGAACAAAAATTACCTTTGATATGGATTATAGTACTGTTTTAGCAATACCAGAAGGAGTTACAGTAATAATTCCTGAAGGAAGAGTTTTAACTGTAAAATCTAATGGTGTAAAAGTAGGAGATGGTAAATTAGAATTACAAGGAAAAATGGAAGGAGCAGGAGCTTATTTAGAAAATGCTAATGCTTATTATCCTACTTTACAAAATGCTATTAAATATGGTGTTTCTTCAAAAGGTACTGATACTGTAAAATTATTAGAAAATACTAAAGAAACATCTAAAATAGATGTTAATCTAAGTAAAAATATTACAGTTGATTTAAACGGTTATACTGTTGACGGTACAAGTAGCGTTGTAATTAATAATACTGGAACTTTAACTATTAAAGATACTAGTAAAGATCAAACAGGAAAATTCAATCCAACTATTACAAATTCTGGTAAACTAACAATTAAAGGTGGAGCTTATCAAGCAATACCAACAACTAACACAGGTGCTACAACAACCGTTGAAGGCGGAACATTCCCTAAAGAAATATTAGACCAAGTTACTGTAAATGAAAACCAAACAGTAACTACCAATGAAGATGGAACTGTAACAATAGCTTATAAAAAAGCTGATTATAGCAAAGTAGAAGAAGCTATTGATAAAGCAAACAAATTAAATAAAAATGACTACAAAAACTTTAGTTTAGTAGAAGATGCCATCAACAAAGTTGATTGGAGTAAAAACATTACTGAACAAAAAGAAGTTGATAAATATGCTGAAGACATTTTAAAAGCTATTGATAGTTTAGAGTTAAAAGATAAAGAAGATATTAAAGATGAAGCAACTAACCCAAAAACATCCGACAGCATAATTTTAGTCGCTGTAATTGGTGGCATTGCTGTAATTGTTGCTGTTACTGCATTCATTGTCTTAAAGAAAAAAGCATAAACCAAGTAAATAAAACTTGGTTTTTTCTTGCCAAATCACATGTAAATGTTGTATAATTAAATCGTGGCAACTTATATGAAATCTATTACATTAATTTAAATTATATATATAATTTAAATTATATATAATTTAAATCTCTTTCTAACCACTTAATAAGCATATAAAAAATTTTAATTGAAACATAATGCCGTAATAGAAATTCAAAAGCCACAATAAGACTCTTGTCAAAACCGATAATTTATGCTAACATAAAATTGTCATTGACAAAAGTCTTAACTGGCCTGTTGGTCAAGTGGTCAAGACGCCACCCTCTCAAGGTGGAATC
>CALVRS010000031.1 GCA_944358725.1 uncultured Bacilli bacterium | reverse complement strand
ATGGCTTTTATTACTACTAATACAAATCCTATCAAATTTTGTTTTGCAATCTCTTTTATTTTTTCTTTGCTGTCGACCTCTCCTATTTTTTCAATATTCAAGATATCACAAAAAAAAAAAAAAAAACAAGTAATTTTTTTGATAAATCACTTAAACAAAAAAGAGATTAAATAATCTTTAATCTCTCATGCTTTTTTTAAATTGCCTTTTTTTAGCATATTAAGTAACTTCATATTTTGTAAAGCCGAACCAGTATAATTATTTATACCATTAGCTCTTGCAATTCTCTTCCTATTTGCAAAACTAGAATCTACTCCAATTGACTTTAATCCATCAACAAAAGATAATCCCTTATAATCACTCTTATAATAATCATTATCCCCCCTTAAAATTCTAAGTAAATTTTCATTTTGACTAGCCGTTCCTTTATACTCATCCGTAAAACCAGCTTCTTTATATAACTCTTTTCGATATTCAAATGAACTATCATAACCAAACATCTTCAAAGCATCCACAATCGAATTACCATTATAACCACTTAAATTTGGTAACTCTCCTCTAACATCATTTATATTTTCAAATATATCCCTATATAAAATATCCATATCCACATTACCACTAATACCATCTACCCTGCCAGAAGAAGTATATTGCCACATATCATATTTACCCCTGTAAGTATTTGTATCATTGTACTGTGCTACCCAAATTGTATATCTTTCTTCTAATTTCTGATAATCTAAATAAGTTGTAAAAAAATACTTATTAGCATATATACCAGCCCAATACCCAGCCTTTTCAATAACCGAACAAAATGCCACACACATATTAGTAAGTACACTCTTACCTAAATTAATTTGACTTTTATCCTCAATATCATAATAAACAGGTAAATTAAGTTTTCTACCATTTAACCATTTCAAAACAACATTAGCTTCCCTTTTAGCATCCTCAACACTTTTCGCATAAGAATATAAATAAACTCCTACCGGTATTCCAACCCTCTTAAATCCCTCATAATTTCTTTCAAATTTAGGATCCTTTTGACTTTCATATTGACCATAGCCAATACGTATAATTGCAAAATCAACTCCAGACCTCTTAACTTTGTCAAAATCAATATCACCTTGATATTTAGAAACATCTATTCCTCTATACTCCATTTTTCGCCTCCTAATTTTATATATGAAAAAAAAGGCAAAAAGAAACCACAAATAACTATTTTTCAAAAGCTCTTTGTGGAAGTAACATTTTAACCTTTTTAGAAACTTTATACTCTAAAGAATTATCATCATTTAAAGAAACAAACGCATGATCACCATCATGATTAAAACCAAGTCTCGGTTCTCCATTTTCAAAAATAACCTTAAAATTATCTGTTTTAAAACTATCTATATACTTACTATACTTTTGCATATCAAATTTTTCAGCATCTTTATAAAGTAACTTAGATAAAGCATCAAACGTTTTTCTGCCAGGAAGCCCCTTCAAAATCGTCACTTCAAATATCCCATCACAAATAGAAGAACTTGGAAATAACTTAAATCCCGCAAAAGTCTTTGTATTAGAAACAATCAAAGTCATAGCTTTAGTAATAACCTCTTTCCCATCCTTTTCATAACTAATACTTAAAGGCTTATGAATAACATCCGGAAAACAAGATAAACCAACTAAACCAGAAAATATATAATATCCCATCTTACCAAAATTCTTTTTAAAACTCTTAGGTGTTTCATAAGTCAAATTAGTAAAAGTACCAGCGCAAGATACATAAGCAAAAGGAAGATCATTAGCCGTAAGCATATCAACTGGGACCACCATACACTCATTTAAATTATCATAAAGTTTAATTGAAGAATAAATAGATCCTTGATAAAGTCCCAAATTATTAGCTGTATCATTAGCCGTACCAGTAGAAATATGCGCTAAAAAAGCCTTCTGCTCACACTCTCCTAAAGCTCTAAAAGCCTCACCTAAAGTACCATCGCCACCCATAGTTATAACCAAATCATTATCAAAATTAGCCTTCTTCATAAGTTCAACTACATGACCAGGATATCTACTTTCAAACTCTAAAACATCCGCACCTTGCTTTTTCAAAGTCATATTCATACTCTTAAGCGCATCTTCACTCATTCCAGTCGCATTAGGATTATATATAATTGATGCCTTCATATACACCACCTCATAGAAAAAGATTATACATCAAAGTCCTAAAGAAATCAAATATTTAATCTATAAAATTCATAAATCATTTATAAATACCAGTAGCTGTAACAAAAGAAGGTACATCTTTTAAAATAATTGCATTAGCGCCAATCTTCGCTCCATCCCCAACCGTAATATTTCCAAGAATTTTTGCGCCCGTACCAATAAACACATTATTTCCAATATTAGGATGCCTCTTACCACTATCCTTACCAGTCGCCCCTAAAGTAACACCATGATAAATAACAACATCATCTCCAATAACAGCCGTCTCTCCTATCACAACCCCAAAACCATGATCTATAAATAATCTTTTTCCAATAATAGCTCCAGGATGTATCTCAATACTAGTGAAAAATTTGCCAATTTCCATAAATAATTTTGAAATAAAATAAAATTTTTTCAAATAAAAAAATCTTGAAATTTTATAATAAACTAAAGCCCAAAAACCAGGATATAAAAACACCTCTATTTTTGTTTTAAAAGACGGATCATTTTTAATCACACTTTCTAAAAACTCTCTATAAAGCCTCATAAATATCACCTATTATATGATATTAAAAACTATATATCTAAAAATAATTAAAAAAACTAAAAAAGCTTAACTTTATTCCAAATTAAGCTTTTTATCCATAAATCTATAACTAATATAATAAAATCCTAAACCTAATAAACACGTAAATACCATAAATATTGTAAAGAAATTAAGTAAATCAATCATCAAAAAACTCTCAGTTTCTAAACTAGCCATAAAACTAGGATTAATAACCATAACAACAGCAAGCAAACCTAAATATAAAAATTCAATACCAAAATAAAATATCAAAGCCCAAACAACAGAAGAAACCAACTTATTAGAATTTTTACTATATCCAATAGAAATAGAAGCATAAACCATCAAAACTGTAGTCAAATAACTAATCAAACCATATACCATCATATAAATCATAAACTTGTAAAACTCAAGTCCACCAAAATCTAAATTAAATAAATCTATAATATCATTAAATAAATCTTTTTGATAAAACGCAATCAATAAACTAATAATAACAACTAAAAAAGTAATAACAATTGTAATAAAATTAGACAAAACCTTAGATAAAAGCAAAGTACCCTTTTTCAAAGGAAGTGTATGTGTTAAATATCCCTCATCCTTAAAAAGATTATCTAAATAATGTTTAATATTAAATATACCAGTCAAAACAAAAGAAAATGTAACAGCAAAAACTAAAGCCACTATCATAAGTCCTAAAATAATATTAATAATAGAAACCTTCTCAAAAAAACTAAGTAATTTTGTCATAACACCAAGACCAAATATTACTGCATAAAGTGGCACTAAATATCTGCACAATGCCTTTAAATCATATTTTAAAACCTTACCTAACATTTAAAATCCTCCCTAAAAATCTCATCAATACTCTTTCCAGATTCTTCTCTAAGTTTATCAGCCTCTTCATATCTCGTAATTTTACCATCATTAATAAAAATAACCTCGTCTAATACCCTTTCAATATCACTAATCATATGTGTAGACATCAAAATACTAGCACCTTCATTAAAATTATTTAAAATTGTATCCAAAATATAATCACGCGTCGCTGGATCAACACCGCCCATAGGCTCATCTAAAATATAAAGCTTAGCCTTTCGGCTCATAACCAAAGCAAGTTCTACCTTCTCTCTCATACCTTTAGACATAGTAGATAATTTATCATCTGCTTTAATATTTAAATTATCAAGTAATTTACAACCTTTATCCTTATCAAACTCCCC
>CALVRS010000030.1 GCA_944358725.1 uncultured Bacilli bacterium | reverse complement strand
GTCATAATCCACCTCTAAATATATCATAAACAAAAAGACAATTAAATCAATCGTCCTTTAAAAAATCGTCTAATTTTTTATCAAATATTAGTGATAACTTGTAAAGTAAAGTAAGTGAGCAAGTCTTTTTATCGTCATTTGGGGCTTCAATTCTTTTTAAATATTCAGGCGAAACTTCAAGCATCTCTGCTAAATCCATTAATCTAATTTCTTTCTCTTTTCTAAATTTCTTAATATTCTTGCAAATAACCTTCTTAAAATCTTTGTTATAATTCTTCAATTTATCCATCTTATCACCAAACTAATTGTCCCACAATTGTAAAAATAAATAAGCAAACTTTTTGTCCTAAAAAAGTATACTTTTTGTCCCAGATGTGTTATTATAATAATAGGGAGGAAAAATATGAAAAAAGAAAAAATTAAGAAAGTGTTAAAAAATAGGATATTTATATTTGTTATGTCAGCAATTTTATTTAGTGCAGTTGGAGTATCAGCAGCAACATATTTTGAAAGTGGAGCAGTTACTTATGATAACACGGAAAGTGGTCTTACTTCAACAAATGTCCAAGGAGCTATAGATGAACTTTATGTCAAAGCAAAGCAAGTATCAGGTGGTTCCGATGATAAAGTAGAAGATATGGGAGGAACTACTACATCAGGAAATGGTATATATAGAGATTTATATGAATCAGGAAGATATATTTATAAAGGAGCAAATCCAAATAATTATATAACATTTAATGGAGAAAGCTGGAGAATAATTTCATTAGAAAAAGATGGAACAATGAAAATAATGAAAGTAGCAAGTATAGGAAATAGAGCTTATGATAGTTCTTCAAATGATTGGGCAACATCAGATTTAAAAACATATTTAAATGGAACTTATTATAATGGATTAAGTAATGCGGCAAAAAGCCAAATAGTAGAACATGATTTTGCAGCGGGAGCAGGATATTGGAGTAATTCTACTACTGAAAGTTCGGATTTAACAGATCAAGTAAATGCTGAAAATGAACAATTAGTAAAACAAAAAGTAGGATTAGCGACAGCGACAGAATATTTACGTTCAAATTCAAATACAAATTTTTGTAGAACAATTGTATTAATTGATAACAATTATAGTACGTGTAAAAGCACAACATGGATGTTTAATAGTGCAAACTGGTGGACTATGTCCGCTTTGGCGTCTTACACGAACTACGCGATCATTGGGCATTCGGACGGCGGCACCGGCAGCGGCCTCGTCATCCACTCTTATGGGGTCCGTCCGGCCGTCTATCTTTCCTCTAGTGTCAAATTATCAGGAAGTGGAACGTCATCAAATCCATATACTATAAGTTAATCATAAACTTTATATTTTTTCATAAAAATATAAAAAACTTGTAAATTTGCCATTTAATAATTGTAGAGTTCAATATAGATAAAATTAAAAATGAATGGTATAATAAAAGCAAAGATTTAAAGTTTATTGCTGCATTAGACGCTAGTTTAGAAGAGTTAGATAAAATGTGTATGGGAGATGAATATATGGAGTTATTTGAAAAAGAAGTAAAAAGATTAAATGAAAATCAAAAATTTACTGCTTTTATGACACCAGAAGAAGAAAATCAAAAATTAATCAAAACATTAATTTCTGATGCTGAAGAAAAAGGAGAAAAACTTGGTCAAGAAAAAAACAATTTAAAGGTAGCTAAAAAAATGATTGAAAATCATATAAGTATAGATATGATTTCTAAAATAACTGGACTTTCAAAAAAAGAACTTGAAAGTTTAAACTAGAGAAAATAAAAAGTTCCTCTAGTTTTTCTATACGATTAAGAATTTATTCACTCTTTCATAATATAATAAAATATGAAAACAATTGACATTAAATAAAAACTAGTGTATAAGTTATATTAGTCAAAAAGGAAGTGAACTATGGGTAAAAGTTTAGTAATTGTGGAATCTCCCACAAAAGTAAAATCAATTAGTAAATACTTAGGAAAAGATTATATTGTCTCTTCAAGCAAAGGCCATATTAGAGATTTGTCTACTAAAGGACAGTATGGTTTTGGTGTTGATATTGAAAATCATTTTAAACCAGATTATAAAACAATTAAAGGTAAAAAAAGTGTTATCGATGAACTTAAAAAAGAAACAAAAAAAGCTGATAAAGTATACCTTGCTACTGACCATGATAGAGAAGGGGAAGCCATTGCTTGGCACCTTTATGATTGCCTAGGACTCAAAGATAAACCATATAGTAGAGTTACTTTTAATGAAATAACTAAAAATGCTATATTAGAAGCCATGAAACATGAAGGTAAAATCGATCAAAATCTAGTCAATAGTCAGGAAACAAGAAGAATATTAGATAGAATAATTGGTTTTAGACTTAGTAAACTAATTCAATCTAAAACAGATGGTTCCTCTGCCGGTAGAGTTCAAAGCGTCGCTTTAAAATTAATCGTCGATAAAGAAAGAGAAATAAACGCCTTTAATCCAGAAGAATATTGGACAATCACCGCTAAATTTAAAGACTTTGATGCCAATTTGTTCGCATATAATCATAAAAAAATTGAAATTAAAACCGAAACTGATGCCAATAATATATTAGAAAAATTATCAAAAGCCTTTGAAATTGAAAGCGTCGATAAAAAACAAAAAAATAAACAATCAAAACCTCCATTCACAACTAGTACCCTTCAGCAAGCATCTTCAAATAGATTGCGTTTCTCATCAAGAAAAACCATGAGTTTAGCTCAAAAGCTCTATGAAGGTATCGATCTTGCTGATGAAACAGTCGGTCTAATTACCTATATGCGTACAGATTCCATTAGACTTTCTAACGAATTTGTTGCAGAAGCTTATAAATTTATTGAAAATAAATATGGTAAAGAATATACTGGCCCAGTAAAAATAAGTAAAAAAACAGAAAACGTTCAAGACGCTCATGAAGCAATTAGACCTACAAGTATCCAAAGAACTCCAGAAAGCGTCAAACCATACTTAACTGATGATGAATATAAACTTTATAGATTAATATATTACCGTGCCCTAGCTAGTCTCATGGCTCCAGCTAAAATAGAAGGAACAAGCGTAATATTAAATAATAACAGTTATAACTTTAAAGCAACAGGAAGTATCATCATATTTGATGGTTATTTAAAAATATATAGTGATTATGAAGAAACTAAAGACACCATATTACCACCATTTGACGAATATAAATCTAAAATAATTGTTTCTAACGAAATAATCAAAGATCAGCACTTCACAGAACCTCCCGCTAGATATACTGAAGCTAAATTAATCAAAGAAATGGATGAATTAGGTATTGGCCGTCCAAGCACCTATGCCACTATTATTGATAACATCAAAAATAGGGGATATGTTAATTTAATAGAGCGTAAATTTGTCCCAACTGAAATAGGTTTCGAAGTAACCGATAAACTCCAAGAATGCTTCTCACACCTAATAAATGTTAAATATACAGCCAACATGGAAAATGATTTAGATAAAATAGCCGATGGTAAAGAAATATGGTATAAAGTATTAGAAGATTTCTATAAAAATTTTGAACCATCTGTCAAAGAAGCCTTTGATAAATTACCTAAAAAAGAGCCAGAACAAACCGGAGAAATGTGTCCAGAATGTGCTCATCCATTAGTCATTAGAAAAGGAAAATATGGAAAGTTCATCGCTTGTAGTAACTTTCCAGAATGTAAATATATCAAACAAGAACCAAAAGAAGAAAATATTATCTGCGACTGCCCAAACTGTGATGGCAAAATAATCGAAAAGAAAACGAGAAAAGGAAAAATCTTCTATGGATGTAATAATTATCCAAAATGTAAAACAGCTTATTGGGATAAACCAATAGGTGAAAAATGTCCAAAATGTGGAGAAATGCTATTAGAAAAAAAAGATACTATAAAATGTTCAAAATGCGATTATACAAAGAATTTATGAAAATAGTAAAAAAAGATTTACATAACTCAGTGTAAATCTTTTTAATTAAACCAATTATCAAACGAATATTTAAACACCCTGTAAGCATATTTCTTGGCGCCATACCTAAATTCCTTAATCAACTCTCCATCATCATCATACTCGCCAAACGAATTATCCATGCCACTAGCAGTAACTAAATTATCGTCATAAATTTGTACACTGCTGACAATACTTGAATAAGGAATTTCTAAACTGTAATCCAGTTCATAACTCTTATCATTCTCATCAATCTTATACTTGTAAAAATAAGATGTTTCGCCCTCATTAAAACTACCAGTACCAGGATAATTAGTCCACTTGAAATCAGGTCTTGTCACAATTGATGCATAATTATTGTTAAACATAATAAGATAATATTCATCTTCACTCTCGCCAGGAATATAAGTAACAGCATGCTGTCCAGCATTACTTACAAAATCGCCATCTTTTTCATAAAGTAAATCGCCATAAGAAGTACCATCAAGCATACTCTCATCAGTAATTAAATAACTAATAGTAGGATTAGTTTCATAATCTGATAAATAAATAATCGTTGAAAGTTCCCTCGAACTTAAAATCAAATCATCACCCTTTAAAGATAAAGCATTCAAATGAAGCCAGTCTAAAGTCTTGTTATCTTCAGGTAAAATAGCCTTTTCATATAACTCAGGAAGTAACTTCTTCATATCGATAACATCTATAATCTCCCCGCTATCTAAATCTAAAGAAATAATCACATCTTCCTTAGTATCCGCACCAACCTCGTCGACTAAAATAACCATCTTATCATCATCCAAAATCATATCGTGATGCATCCTGTATTTACCTAAATCATACATCCTCTCAATCTTACCTAAAGAATTAACCTTCATAATACCGCGGCTTTCATAAGGATAATACATATCATCCCCATCAAAAATAATTCTGTCAGCCCTATAATCATCTAAAACAAGTTCATTTCTTAAAACACCCTCATTGTCATATAAATAAACATTAGCTTCATAATTCTTATCATGACCAAGTACCGTATATAAACCATCAGAAAGTTCTGAATCACTATCGCCATCTGTCATCTCAAGCTTTAAATCAACATCAACCTTCATCTTAGGTGTATTAATATCAGTCTCAAAACTCTTCTTGCCATCAGTTAAAATCAAAGTATTGCACTCACCAGGTACAAAACCAATTAATTGATATTCACTATCATCGCCTAAACTGTGACTATAATCCGCATACCCATCAGTTTTAATCGTATAACTTAAATCATTATAATCATCACCTAAATAAACATAGTAAGATTGGCTCGCAGTTCCATAAGGATTGTAAATAATAAGAGGATTTTCAAGCGAATAATCGTCTTTTTTCTTTAAATCATCAATCTTACTTTCAACCGCATCTTGATAAGTTAAATTAAAAATACTCATATCCTCACTAGTCTTAATCTCATAAACGCCATCCTCATTAGCCTCAAAACTAATATGCCTTAAAAGCCAGTTCATATTTTCAAATCGTCCTTCTTGATAGTGCTGATAAAATTTAAAACCTATAAAACCTACCAAAGCTAAAAAAGCTATAGTAACAATAATAATAATTTTCTTTTTCATAAACATCTCCCTTTATTAATAGCATAACCAAACTTTGTGAAATCTATTTGAAAAAAACAAAAATATAAGCCATTTTACGTAAGCTAGTAATTACTCAATCTTTTTGTTATAATAAAAAAGAGGTGAAAACATGAATATATTTAATCTTTTACTCGCATTTTCAATAATAATTATAACATTTACTCTTCAAAAAAAATATTCTTTTAACTTAAAAAAATCAATTACCACATTATTAATTGGTCTTTTTCTAGCACTCACAGTCTTAATCTATCCCTTAAGTGAAGGTAGTGTCATCGATAAACTAATTTATGCAATAATATACTCAGCGCAGACCATCTTATTAGGCGAAGACGTCTCATTAATTACAAACTTAAATAACATAACGCTATTAGAAAACATCTACGTCATATCAATATATATTCTTCTGCTCGCCATGCCCCTTTTAACCGCCACTTTTCTAGCATCCGTATTAAACGGTATAAGTGCGAAAATAAAACTTCATTTTATTTCTAAAAAAGAAATCATAATCTTCTCTGAAT
Source organism: uncultured Bacilli bacterium (assembly GCA_944358725.1). Lineage (GTDB taxonomy): Bacteria > Bacillota_I > Bacilli_A > RF39 > UBA660 > Coprosoma. The sequence continues at coordinate 6,821 of CALVRS010000030.1, read as the reverse complement.
TAAACGAAAAATCAATCACCATTGCTGAAAAAATAAACTCCAAAGAAAACGTCTTTATATTCGCAAATTGTCAAAATGAAACTGACTTAGACGAAAAATTAAAAAAATTAAAAGCCATCAAATTAAATCAAAACGTAAACGATATCAATATCGAATATATAAAATCAAATAATATAACATTATATATTTTAACTAAAGACAAAGATAAAGGTTTAAATGAAGTCTTAAGTCTAATTGATAAATATAGCCAAAAACCATTAAAAATATACTTTATTACAAATAATAACATGGCACAAGTCATCTTAGACTCGGCAGATAAAGGAAAAATAAGATTAGAAATCGTCGAAGAAACAGAAAGAGCAGTATGTCAAGTCTTAGAAGAAAAACCACTTTATTTAAATGCTGTAAATAATCATATAAAAGTCCTACTCGTCGGCTGTGGTAATGTGGGCGTTGAATTTTTAAAAGCCATAACTTGGTGTGGTCAAATTAAAGACTATAAACTAACCATTACCGTTTTAGATAAAAATGCTAGCCAAATAAAAGAACACATCGCCCTAAACTACCCAGAACTTTTGCCAAATTATAACTATAACTTCATTGAATTAGATGCAAATTCAAGCAAAATAGAAAAAGCCCTAGATCAAATTTCAAACATAAACTATGTCGTAATCGCTTTAAAAAGCGAAGAAGAAAGTCTTGAAGTCGCTTTAAATTTAAGAAGATACTTTGCTTTAAAAAATAAAGAATTTACTACTAATCCCATCATAAATGTTTGGATAGAAAATCCCTTAAAAAATAAACAAATAAATAATCTAAAAAATCAAAAAGGAAGCCAGTATCATATAAGTACTTTTGGTAGCACTAAACAGCTATATTATGATTTTCCAATAATCGACTCTAAAATAGAGCAAATGACTAAAGAAGTCCATTTTGCTTATGATAACTCTAAAAATCTAGATAATTTCTATAAGAAAAATTATAACATTAAATCATCAAGAGCCTTTGCTCTTCATATCAAATATAAAATATATTCTGTTTTAAAAGATAAATATACCGGTAATATCGATGAAGATATTAAAAACTTCAAAAAATGTTTAGAAAATAAACAAACATTAGATGCTCTAATCAAAAATGAGCACGATAGATGGACTGCTTACATGCGAAGTGATGGCTATAAACTAGCAACTAAAGAAGAAGTAAATAGCTATAAAAATATAATAAAAAGCCATGTAAACTCTCTCGCAAAACTTCATCCAGCTCTAACCGAATATGAAAATCTAGAAGAAATAGAAAAAGAAATAGGCGTGCCCCTTAAAGATAAAGATAAATTTATCATCACTAAAATACCAGATATCATCGCCTGTCAAACAAAAGAAAATTCAAAAGCTATAGAATATACTCCAAAACCAATAGACACTAAAAATATTATCTTAAGTAAAGAAATCATGGAACTTTCCGAAAAATTAGCCAAAAACGTCCATGAGGTTTGGGCCCAAAATAAACTAAAAGAAGGATGGCACTATGGAGTCAAAACAGATGCTAAAAGCAAAACCCACTCATCACTAGTCCCATATGAAAAATTAAGTGAAAGCGAAAAAGATTATGACCGTGCCACTTTAATTGAATCACTAAAAGTATTAGAAAAATTAGGCTATAAAATAGAAAAGAGGAACAATAATGAACTTTGATGTATTTATAAGCTATCATACAAAATCTTCATCTCATATTACCGAAGCTGTTTGTAATGCCTTAGAAAACCAAAAAATAAAATGTTGGTATGCTCCAAGAAACATATCCGGTAGCTATGCTAAAAGCATTACCCAAGCCATTAATAAATGTAAAATATTTTTAATAATTTTAAATAAAGAATCCTCATATTCTGAAGATGTTCTAAACGAAATAAATTTAGCCGTTGAAAGAGTAAGAAAAGGCGAAGACATCTCAATTATTCCATTTCAAACATCCGAAGAAGATATAAGTGATGATGCTAAATATTACCTAGGCCGTATTCACTGGGTCGATGCCATCACGCCACCGCTAGAACAAAGAATAAATGAATTAACATCTAGAATTAGTTATATCTTAAAAAAAGACCAAAGACAAATAGACCAAATAAAAAACACCCAAACGCTAACAAGTAATTTCTTAATCACTTTAAATAACTTCTTTGGCCGAGAAAATGAACTTGAATTTATCGAAAACAACCTTTCAAAATATGGTAAAATCTTCATCGAAGGCATGGGCGGTATTGGGAAAAGTGAACTCGTAAAAAAATACTTATCCGAAAACAAAAATAAATTTGATAAAATAATCTATGCCTCATATGAAAATAACTTAGTAGATACCATCATTAAAGAGCAAAACTTTAAAATCACTAATTTTTGTAGAAAAACCGATGAAAATGGCATTTTAGAAGAGCAAAATTCATATTTTCAAAGAAAAATGGATAAAATAAATGAACTATCTACAGATAATACAATTATTGTCATTGATAACTTCGATGCCGAAAATGATCCAAACTTAAAAGAACTGTTAAAAGGAAATTATAAACTAATCATAATAACGAGAAATGACTTTTCTGAATATAACCTGCCAGTTTTAAAATTAACCCCAGATGAAAACGAAAAAGACCTTATCCGCATCTTTAAAGAAAATTATAAACTAACAATCACAAATGAAGAAGAGTCAGTAATTAAAGACATCTTTAAACTTCTATCAAATCATCCACTTGCCATTAAATTAATCGCATCTACCATGAATACAAATAGAATCAAACCAAATAAAATGTTTGAAACATTAAAAAATAGTGGCATTGATAAAAACATTAAAGGTACAGTTGTCCATAACTTAGAAAACTACACCTCAATATATCAGTGCATCTCAGCTATTTTTGATATATCCGCCCTGAAAGAAGAAGAAAAACAAATTTTAAAACAATTAAATATTCTTCCTAAAAACGGAATTTCCTTTGAAGAATTCATGAATCTTTTTGAAATAGAAACAGGAGAGACTATTAATCACTTAATAAAGAAAAATTTTATTATCTATAACAATATAAATGATAATATATCACTCCATCTTTTAATATCATCAGTAATTAGTAAAGAACTAACCACAACCTTAGATGATGTAAAACCACTAATTAAAAATTTATCTAATTTCTATGATTGGAATATGCCTCAAGAAAAAACTGAAAAATATGCTGAAATTGCTTTAAAATTATACGAAAAATTTAAAAACTTTGAAATAGACCTTGCTCCTTATTTTGTTACCATTTCAAATTATCTATTAGCTGTAAATAGATGGGATATAGCTGAAGAAATATTAAAAAAAGCAATCCAACTTTATGAACAAGATAAAGAAAAACACATAGAAAAACTAATCAATGCTTATGGTCTAATAGGCTATACTTACTATATCAGCGAAAAAAATGTCGATGCCAATATAACATATACCTTAAAAATAGCTGATTTAATTAAAAATAAAGAAAAATATTATAAAAACTATGGCGATACGTTAAGAGCCTTAGCCATCGAATACTTAGAAAAAAAAGAAATTGAAAAAGCTAAAAAATATATAGATGATGCCTATATTTATTTAAAAAAAGATAAAGAAACCCCAAAAAACTTTTGGGCAAGTTATTATAGAGTATCAGCTAAAATATATAAAGAATTAAAAAATTATTCAAAAGCTCTAGAAAATATAGATAAATGTTATCAAAACTTATATGAAATGTATAAAGAAGAAAACCTCGATATATCTTCTGTCTATACCTTAAAAGGCGAGGTAAACATAGAATTAAAAGATTATCCTAAAGCTATTGAATACTTAGAAAAAGCTGTAAATATTAGATTAAAATATCGCTCTAAAAATAATATTACAGTTCTAAGAGCTAAAGAAGACTTAGCCTTGGCTTATATGCAAAATAAAAACTACCAAAAAGCTAAAGAAATATATGAAGAAATAGAAAATGCTATCAAAAATAATTTTTGTAATGCCTCTTCATGGTTAAATGAAATAAATAAAAATATTGCTGACTGTCAAAGCAAAATATAACATGTAAATAATAACAAATAGTTTAAATTTATATAAAAGGAAGGAAAAAGTATTATGCCATTAGATAAAATAATTTTATACTTAATTTTATTAATCTATCTTTTAGTAGCGCTTATTATATTTATTTATATCTTGCTAAATAAAAAACAAAAAAATAAAAGATTAAAGATGATTAAGTGCCCTGACTGTGGTAAAAAAATTTCTATAAATGCCAAAATTTGCCGCCATTGCAATAGTGAAATTTTACAAAATAAAGATGTCCTAAACGAAAGTATTATAACTAATGAGAAAAAAAGCGATTATATTAAAAAGAAAAGCATTTTAATCATATATCAATTAATTGCTGGTATTGTCATAGTAATTGGTTTTGAAAAAATAGACGATATGATAACTCAATTAGTATTATTATTATCTTTAATCATAAATACTATTTCACTAATAATATTTATGATAAAAAATAACGCCCAAAGAAAAAGCTTAAACATAAGATTTAGCATTATTTCATTTTTAGCAATTATTTGTGGTTTGTTTTTCAGTGCTAACTATACCTTAAGTTTTATATATAAAGTTAGCTTAGGTTATGACAGTGAAATTAGAGAAATACTTTATTTAGAAACTTACAATAAAAAAGAAGCTGAGCAATTTTTACAAAACATTTATACTGCACTAAATAGCGAAGAAAATTTAGAAGCTGGATCCTGCTTATCTTTATATGGAATATGGGAAGATAGTGAAAACGAAAATACTTACGTAGCAAATATAGAAGAAACTTGTTATTATGACACTACTTTATCACCAAATGCTTTAAAAATAGAAGTAAATAAACAAAATAAAACTAAAATTGAAAAAATATATTGGGAATTTAATAATGATATTGATATTGTCTTGTATGAAAATGATAAACAAGTAAATGATTTTAAGTATTTGTATCATATTATGCTTAATTATTTCATGCCACCTTATTCTATACAAGAATTCTTTGAAAATGATGTTAAAAAATATTTGAAATCCCCAAGTTCGGCAATATTTACATATGATAACATTTATTATTTAGAAAATGAAAATAGATTTTATTATGATGGTTGGGTTGAAGCCCAAAACTCATTTGGCGCCATGGTGAAAGAAAATTTTGAATTAAAATTGATACCTTGTGATAATGATTATTGTTTAGATTCATTAGATTATGAATGGCAATTTAAATAAAAATTCAAAATGCCCATCTTAATTATTTCTATAATTTGAAAGATAAACTATGAAATTTAATTAGTAAAAGAAAACAACTTGATAGTAAAAAAAGTTGTTTTCTTATGCATTAAATATAACTTTATCACTCTCTATATTATTATCTTAAAATATAGATAAAATGTGATATAATATTGACAGAAAGGAGTTTGAAGTATATGACAATGATTAAATGTAGTGAGTGTGGTAAAGAGATAAGTGCTAAAGCAAAAAAATGCCCCCATTGTGGAGCAAGTAATAAAATATCAAAAAGTAGAAAACAAAATAAATATATAAAAATAATAATAACTATTTTAATAATATTATGTATAACTATTATTGCATTATTTGTAGGTTATTATAATAGCGATGAAATAGGAAAAGATAGAAATGGCAATATCGTTAAAGCCCAAGATTTAATTGGCACTTGGAAACTATTAAATGAAAATATAGAAAATGTAGATAAAAAAATGACCATAAAAGAAGTAATAAAATATGATAGTTGTGCTGGCGTAAGTTGTCCAGAACGTTATTATAAAGTAGATAATAGATTATATATAGTAAACAGTTACTATAATAATTATAATTTAGAATTTTTATGTCTTATATTAGAAGATAAAAACACTTTAAGACAAGTATCATGTGATGTTCTTAAAGGTTATCCAGATGTAATTGGTAGAGAAATTTCTGAATCAATGACTGATTATGCTATAACATATAAGAAAGTAACAAATTAAATAAAATTTATTATAAGAAAATAAGAGGTAAATATGAAAAAAATAATAATTATGACAATAGTAATATTGATTATTATATCCATTGGTATTAGTATAAAAATATTTTTATCAAAAAATGATAAAAAAGAAACAAATATATGCGACAGAACATGCCCAGAAGGATATGTCCTTCAAAATAAAAATAGTGCCGATTGTTATTGTAATGGTATACCTAAAGAAAAAAATGATGTAGTTATTAATACAGATAATTGGCAAGAATATTTTGAATTTGATAAAAAAGTAGATTGGAAAAAAGATAATTTTGGAGACATTTCAGGTCTAACAGTCAGTCAAAACATTAAGTTAAAAGATATATACCATGATAAACTTGCCAAAAAATCTATTATAAAATTTAAAATAGAGGGTAAACAATATATACGCTCAATAAACATTGATACTGCCAATCAAAAATATACACTTGGTAATTCTGTTGGTGTAATAACTGATTATGAAACAACTGTAAAAATGGATATGAAGAAAAACGATTTATCTTCATTTTCAGACTACTTTTATATAACCCCTTTTATTGAACTTTCTAGGGGGTCAATGCCAATAATTGAAGATTGCAGTGTAACAAGAGTAGAAGGAACATTATATTTATATAAGTAGGTTTATAATCGAGGTAGCAGCCTTTTTACGAAAAAGTCAAGAGAAAAACCGCAAAACTATGCCCCCATTGTACTGATTATTCTTTGAGTAGTCATACGTGGGAGCATTTTTTCTTTCCATAGCATTGATTATATGCTCTCGGATATTTGCTTCTCT
>CALVRS010000029.1 GCA_944358725.1 uncultured Bacilli bacterium | reverse complement strand
TACTCTAACATTACCGGTTGCGGTATCTACTTCTGACAAGTATGCTTTTTCAATATATTCGCATTCTTCTAATTTACCGGTAATTTGTTCTATATCTCTTAGTTTATCTATTTCATGGACACTATTTCTTATGCTTTCAATATATGATTTTTTTAGCCAATTATTTGGTTCTAGGCAGGCAACCCAATCGGCCATTTCAACATCGATACAGGTAACCGGAAATTCATATAGTGCTTCTCTTAATATATTATAGGCATCTCTTTCACTCATGTTATCGATGTTCATTGGTATGACTGGCGCTTTATATTTTTCTTTTAAATCTTCGGCAAGTTTTTCTGTTTCTTTGATCATTGGATGAGTTGAGTTCACGATGACGATAAAGGGTTTGCCTATTTCTAATAGTTCTTCGGCTATTCTTTGTTCAGCTTCAATGTAATCACTACGATCAAATTCTCCTATTGATCCATCGGTGGTTACTAAAACACCGATGCTTGAATGGTCTTTTATGACTTTTTCAGTGCCTATTTCAGCGGCCTCAACAAATGGTATTGACTCTTCATACCATGGTGTATGTACCATTCTTGGCCCGTTTTCGTCTTCATATCCTTTAGCGCCATTTATGATATAGCCAACACAATCTACTAATCTGACATTTGCGGAAAAGTCGTCGATTTTAATGGTTGCGGCATTACTCGGAACAAATTTTGGCTCGGTTGTCATAATGGTTTTACCTTGAGCGGACTGTGGTATTTCATCTAAGGTTCTTTTTCTTTCATATTCATCAGCGATGTTTGGGACGACTAGATTTTCCATGAATTTTTTGATGAAGGTTGATTTTCCTGTTCTAACGGCCCCTACTACCCCTAAATAAATATCTCCACCGGTTCTTTCGGTGATGTTTTTGATTATGTCTATTTTTTCCATATTATCCCTACTTTCTTCATTTAAATATATGAAGATAAAAAATAAATATGAAAATTTATTTATATTAAAAGACATTGATTAAAACATTTTATCAATGTCTTTTGGAACTTTATTGCCAACTACTGCATCGATGATTTTCTTTTGATTTTCTTCAGTTACTGTTTTACCAGTCATTTTACTAAGCTCATTTATTACTTCTCTTAGGGTTCCTTCATCTTTTAAATTTCCTTCTCCTAGTTTTTTTGCTAAATCTAAGATGGTATCTTTATTTACGTTGGTTTTCTTTTCGACGCGTTTGAAAAAGTTATCAGAAAATGTCATTTTAAAACCTCCTACATTAATATATGCGGGAGGTTTTACATGGCTACTGCTCGCCTTTATTTTTAAAATTTAATTTAATTGGTGTACCTGTGAAATCAAAGTTTTCTCTGATTTTATTTTCAAGATATCTTTCATATGAAAAATGAATTAGTCCTTTACTATTTACCTGAATATTAAAAGTTGGTGGACATATAGCACTTTGATTTGAAAAGTATATTTTTAATCTTTTTCCTTTATAAGATGGTGGTAAGTTTAAAGCATAGGCATCGGTTATAACATTATTTAAGCTACTGGTTGATATTTTCCGGTGGGCGTTTTCGTTTGCTTTAATTATTTCTGGCATTAAGGTATGAATTCTTTTTTTTGTTAAAGCTGACAAGAAAACGACTTTAGCATATGGCATGAAGTTAAACTGATATTTTATTTCTTCTTGCCAATGTTTAATAGCTTTATCTTTGTCTTGAATAGTATCCCATTTATTGACAGCTATAACGATGGCTTTACCAGCTTCAATAGCATATCCTGCTATATGTTTATCATGTTCTATGATGCCTTCTTCAGCATTTATGACTAATACGCAGACATCTGACCTATCGATAGCTTTTAAGGATCTAAGTAAACTATATTTTTCAACGGTTTCATATATTTTGCCGCGCTTACGCATACCAGCTGTATCGATTACAACAAAGTCTTGTTCATGATATTTAAATGGAGTGTCGATGGCATCTCTAGTAGTGCCAGCGACGGGACTGACAATTACTCTTTCTTCATTTAATATAGCATTAACAAGGCTACTTTTTCCGACATTTGGTCTTCCGATTATAGAAAATTTTATTATAGTATTATCATATTCTTCTTTTATTTCTTTAAAGTTTTTTGTTATTTCATCTAATAGTGTTGCTATACCATTATTATGTTCAGCTGACAGTTCAATATAGGTATCAAAGGCTAAATCATAGAAGTCATATTGATGGTCTAAGTAAGCTTTGGCATCTGTTTTATTTATGGCAACGATTACTGGTTTTCCACTTTTCTTTAATATATCTTTGACTGTATAATCGTTGGCGGTTAAGCCTTCTTTTCCATCGACAACAAATATGATTATATCAGATTCATCAATAGCTAATTCAGCTTGAGCTTTTATTTCGGTATTAAAGTCATTAATGTTTAGATCGATACCACCAGTATCTATTAGATGAAAGCTATAATTTAAATAGTTTACAGTTCCATATAATCTATCTCTAGTGATTCCTGGGTTGTCATTTGTTATGGCTATTTTTTTACCAACTAATCGATTAAATATTGTAGATTTTCCGACATTTGGTCTTCCAACTAGGGCGACGATTGGTTTTTTCATTTATATCACCTACCTTTGAATGATTTTGCTTTCTCTTTTAATTTTTTTTGCTTTTTTACCATAGATGATTTGGCTATTTTCTAAGATTTTTCCAAGGCTAATAGAGTTTATTTTTTCTTTGGCTTTTAGGTATAATTTGAATCCTTTTTTATAGATAAGAAATTTATCTAAAAGTTTTTTATTTAAGGTGAACAAGTCTTCTATTTCATACAAAAAAGAATCATCAATTATTTCGATATTTAAGTCTATTTGATTATTAAAATAATCTAAATATTCTATTTCTTCTTTGTTTAATTCAATGATTAGGCCATAGTTTTTATCTTGATATATGAAAACATTATAATATCCGTTTAAATTTATGGCATGTTTATTTAAAAGTTTTAACAGATTTTTTTGAATAGTATCATAGTCTTTTAAATTATAATTTTTTAAATAAAAATTATTTAGATAAACTACGATATTATTACCTATTATAAGTTTCATTTTATCACCTAAGATAGTGTATGAAACTATTAATTAAGTGTTATTGGTTACATGGTTCTTTCGATTTTTTTATGAATTTCTTCTTTACCGTCTTTAGTTATACTAGAGAAAGTTACAAATTCATCACCGACAACTAAATCTAGATCATTTAATATCATGTTTCGCTGTTTTTGTCTAGCTGTTATACCTATTTTATCAACTTTGGTTGCAACAATGGTGACTGGTATTTTATAGTATTTTAAGAAGTTATACATTAATATATCATCATTGGTTGGGCGATGGCGAAAGTCAATTAGTAGAAAAACACATTTTAGATTTTTACGGTTAATGAGATAATCTTCTATCATTAGGCCAAATTTTTTTCTTTTAGCTTTACTTACTTTAGCAAAGCCATACCCTGGAGCATCGACTAAGTAAAATTCGTCATTGATGTTATAGAAGTTAATGGTTTGGGTTTTTCCTGGTCTGCTTGAGGTTCTGGCAAAGTTTTTACGATTGATAATGGTGTTTATAAAACTACTTTTGCCAACATTAGACCGACCAACTAACATATATTCTGGTTTGTTGTCAGTTGGATATTGACTACGGCGAATGGCCGATATTTGCAAATCGACTGATTTAATTTTCATTTGTATCACCTTAACTTTACTCTAAAAGTATAACAAAATTCCTATGAAAAGTAAAGGTTTGGTCTATTTTTGAAAGTGACGTTTTACTTTGCTTAAGGCGTGTTTTACGGTTTGTTTTTTACCTAATGTTGTACTACTACTTAAGGCAAGTTTGATGGAGTTTGGCAAGTTGGTTTTAAAAAAATATGTATGAAGAAGTTGGCTTAGTTTTTCTATATCTTTTTCATTTATGTTATTTAAGTCGATGTTTTTTAGATGATTATTTAAATATATATTTAGATTTTCTGGAAGGTTATGAATTAATTTTATTGGATGAGGGTTTATTATATTATTATTTTGAACTTTTATTAATTGATTTTGACCATATTTTTCTTCAAAAAAATTAAAGGCTCCATTTACAATATCTACAGTTTTTGTCTTTTTCTCGCCTGGGAGTATTGTTCTAAAGTCATATATATATGTTAGTTTAGAGATTGTATTATAAAGTTCTTGTTTTGTGAGTATATCTTTTGTTTCAAATAACAAAGCTGTAATTAGAATGTTTTCTCTATTTTTATTTATGGCTATTTCTAGACTTTCTGGAATATTTTGATATAGTATTGGTTTAGTTAGGCGACCAGCCATGCCAAAGTATTTCCAAGTTTTTAGATCTTCTTCAAGGGATTTTTTTGATATTATCATAGCTTTGAAGTTAATGTTTTCTTGGCAAAATTTTAAACAACCAATATTATTATAGAAGTTTATTTTATCTTTTTTATTTTGCAATGTTTTTATATCAAAGTCTTTTGAGAAGTGGTTTGGATTTTGAGTATAATCTTCAAGCAAGAATTGTTTAAAGTTATCGACAATGATTATGACATCTTTATCTGGTCTTTCATTTTCATTATAACCTGTTTGTTTATAGATACCAGAACCATATCCGATTATGGCTTCGGTGGGTGGTAGAATGTGTTTTAAGTTTTCAATTATTTCAAGATTATCCATATATATTCTCCTTTTGATGTGCGTTATTATAACACAACTTTTTTAATAAGCAAAATAATTATTTAAATTATATCACTTTTATGGATATTTTTTATTATGATTATTTTGTTTTTTTTGAATATTTTTTGATGGAGGGAAATATGATGGTTGGATAGTCTAATATTATGTTTATTAATTGAATTACTTAATTTTTTTAAATTTTTACAAAAAAAATATAGTAAAAAAAAGGAAATCCTCTATTTTTGTCGTATGTTTATATATGAAGGGGCTTAGAGAGGAGAGCTATGAAGAAGTTTTTTTTGATTGTGATTATGATGTTACTAACTATTCCTGTTTATGGTTTAGAAAATAGCACCATAAAATACAAGTATTACCGTTTGAATAAGGTAATGGGGCCTATTTTATACAAAGACGAGGTTAATGATGAATTTCCTTTGATTGATTTAGAAAATCCAATTGAGGGGGAGATGAGTGAATTTTTAACCGAAAAGCCTTTGGATAAAGAAGGACGCGAGATTTTTGAATATGATGGGTTTGAGTATTTAGAGATTCCAAAAATTAATTCTATTGAGGTTAAAATGTATGAGGGATTTGATGCATCAGATGTCAGTGTTGTTTCTACTGATGGTGAGATTAATTTTGAAAGTGATATAGACGGATATATTCCTACTGGTGGAAGTGGAAATTTTTGGTTTGATCGCGGATATGATTTAGATGATTTGATTGTAAATTTATCAACTGGAGATATTAGTGATTTTTATTTTTTAACAATTTATTTTAAGTGTGATGGGGTTACAGTTAGCGAGTTATATGTTTCCGCATTATCTAATTATACACACCAATGTTTTGGCTCAACTAGTGTTTTAAACAGAAGTACTTTTAAAAAGCTTTATTTTAAGGAGAAACAAAATAATGATTCTTTGATATATAATGGTTCTATTAAACTATACCAATTTAAAGATACAAAGTATCAATCATACAAATTAGAAAAGGAATATTATCCAGAGTATTTAAGCGAACCTTTTGAAGATTATATATATCGTGATGATAATGATTACATTATGGATGTGACAGATAATAAAAATAAGGAAGATGATATTACTGAAATAACAGTTTCAAATAATGAAATTTTAGATGATACTAATTTTGATAAAGAAAACTTATATAATACTGAAATAGAATATGATAATTTTTCTGAAAAAGAATCTTTAACTCAAAGTGAGGCTAATTTTAACACTGCTACCCCTGATGGCAAGGTTAAAAAGCCTACTCAATATCAAAATGTTTTAAAAATCGATGACAAAAAAACTGTTTCTAACAAGATTAATTATAATAAAAGTTATTTTTTATTAGTTATTTTGATTATTTTATTATTGATTATGATTAAAGTTAGAAAACATTTTAAAAAATATTATAGATGATGATTTTGTCATCTTTTTTTATGAAAATTATTGACTTTTTATAGCTTTTAATGTTATACTTTATGAGTAAATTGTTTTGGGGAATTAGCTCAGCTGGCTAGAGTACCTGCTTTGCACGCAGGGGGTCAAGGGTTCGAATCCCTTATTCTCCACCAATTTGTAATCAAAAGCCTTTGAAATATAAGGTTTTTCTTTTATTTTCAAGGGTTTTGTCCCTATCTTTATGTTATTCTGTCCCTTATGATTTTGTATCAAAACAAGACCAATAAGACGAAAACAAGACCAAAAATAAGACTAAAAAACAGCTAGTAAGAAATAAATCTCACTAGATATTTGATTATATATATTATTAGTTATATGTATATTCTATTTATATGCTTTGATTTATTTGATGTACTTAAAGTTTAATACTGATAACTTTTCTACTTTCTAAATATAAAATTAAAAGGACTATCGAAATTATTTTATTTCATGACATCTTTTTTATATTTTAATAGATTAGTACAAATTTATAACTTATATTATATATAATTATGCAAAAAGGACTAGTCAATTAAGCATAACTTTTTCTCAAATGATAAGTTTTTTTGTTTTCTATATTTTGTAATAAGTTTACCTATTTTTTGATTTAATTTAATGCTTCTTTCATAATAAAATCAAGTATTTTAATACAAAATTTTATAAATTTTTTAATGCGCTTTTGCACTACTGTTTACTAGTTTTTATGAGAAAGAATATATAAATTAATTTAAAATAAGGTATATTTTGTAAAAAATATTGATTAATATTTATTTTCCGATTATACTTATTTTGGTGATGTTATGAAATTAATGAAATGTTTTGTGTTATTTTCTTTATTTTCTTTAATATTAACAGGATGCGGAAGGCAAACTTTGAAATGTGAAAAAAGTAGTAAGATAAATGCGGGAAGTGTTATAGAAAAACAGTCTATATCTTTTGTTAATGATAAAATCGACAAATATGAAACTAGTTTTAATATTAAAATTAGTGATGATTATAAAGAGCTGTCTGAAAATTTTTATGAATATTTAAAATCCTATTTTAAAAATTATGAAAATCAAAAAGGTGTTAAATTTAAGTTTCAAAATAACGATAATAATTTTTTTATTTCAATTGGTGGTATTTATGATGAAATGAGCAGTAAGGTTAAAGAAGATTTAGGATTATCAAAAAATATGTCTTTGGAATCTGTTTTGAATTTTTTAAAGGATGAAGGTTATAAATGTGAGCACTGATGGTGCTTTTTTATTTAAAAAAAATAATGAGCTTTTATTTTACTCATTATTTTAATTCTATTTCTTTAAATAAGTTGTCTATTGTTTTACTTTCGTTAGTATAACCATTGATTTGGTCTACCAATTTTTTATCTTTGATAGCCATTGTTAATGGTGTTCCCCATTTTTCATTTTCTTCAAAATAGTCAAATTTTGATATGATATCTTCATAATTACCATCTAAAGTATTTATTTCTAGAATATAGGCAGGGACATCATTTTCTAAAGCATATTCATTAAGTACTGGAAGATATTCATGACAATAGCTACATGTTGATTGAGTAATTACCATGACAAATGGAACATTACTATTATATAGGCATTCAAATTGATCATATGTTAATTTTGCAAGATTTGGATAATCTTCATCTGGTTGAGTGCCACAAGTAAATTTAAAGTATTTTGTACTTATTAAAAAGTCATAAATTTCATTGTTTTTATTTAAGTTTTTATCTAATCCTTCAATTACTTTTTTATTATTAGCTATGACTAAGGCTGAGTTATCATATGATACTTTATCTGTCTTTAGTTCTTTTTTGATGCTTTTTAAATCTGAATTTGAAAGTTCATCGCTTAAATAATAAATACCTCGTCCAGATTCTTCTGCGGCTTTATTTAAAGCTTTTTTCTCATTATCACTTAAACCATCAGTAATAGCAAGAGCATAGTTATTATCTTGTTTTTTTAAGCATTCATATTGCTCATAATTTACACTACCTAATTTACTATAATCTTCATCAGCTTTAACACCACAAGTGAATGTACGATCAGGTTCTGGCCACAGAGCAATTAATAGTATCGCACCGACAACTATAATTATTGAAATAAAAAGTGTTAGCATTCTTTTGTTTTCGCTCATATATACCTCTTCTTTCCTTTTATATCATAACATATTTAATTATTTATTATCAATATTTTGATATGAAATTTTAATGAAAAAGGCTTATTTTATGCGAAAAATGCTTATATTTTAGAAAAAACAAGTTGATTTTAATTTTGAAGTAATATTTTTTATTTATTTTTATATATTTTAGTATGAAATATTTAATACTTTTATGTAAAGGTTTTATTATTGGTATAGCTAAAATTATTCCTGGGGTTAGTGGAGCAATTATGGCTATGAGTTTTGGTGTTTACGAAAGGCTTGTCAGTATTATGTCAAGGCCAACAAAAATAAGGTTTTTAGATATAGTATTTATATTTTTTTTGGGTATTGGAGCTGCTTTAGGTATTGGACTTTTTAGTAAAGGTGTAAAGTGGTGTTTAAATGCTTTTTATTTTCCGACTATATTACTTTTTTCTGGTTTAATTTCAGGCGGCTTGTCAGATATTTTACTTGAAATAAAAAAAGACAAATTTTATATGACTAAAATTTTAGTATTTATCATTTGTTTTAGTTTGATTTATTATTTAATTGATATTCGTGGCATTAATATACAATTAAAAAATAATTTTTTGTTTTTTTTACTTGGGATTATTGAAGCATTTACGACGGTTATTCCAGGAATTAGTGGAACGGCAATTTTTATGGCTTTAGGATTATATGAGAAATTATTAAACATTTTTGAAAAAGTAAGTTGTTTTAATTTTGATATAACTATTTTTATGTTTTTTTTAGGTTTTATCATTAGTACAATTGTAATTTCAAAAGTTATTACTTATCTTTTTAACAAGTATAAATCTTTTGCTTATACGGGTGTTTTAGCTTTTATGATTTCTTCTTTATTAATTATGATGAAAAAGGCTTTTTCTTTTAATTTTTCTATTTTTGAATTTTTTATAGGTATTATTTTATTTATTATTGGTGCGCTGGCAACTAAAAAGATTAATAATCTTTTTAGCAAGTTTTCTAATTAATTTCATATGATTAGTTAGAGGTGTTTATATGGATAAAAAATTGCCAAAAGTTTATGCGAATAAGATTGAAAAGAAAGTTGGAAACAATGATGATGTATATTATTCTCATAGGTTAGAAGATGATCGTAATGATAATGTTTCTAGTTTAGATGAGAAGAATGTTAATCAAAAATTAAATGAAATTTTTAATTCTACCAACTATATTTATAAAGCTGATGTTAAACTTACTTTAAAGGATAAGACTGTTAATAAGAGAATTGTTGGAAGAAATTCTACACATTTAATTACAATTGATAATGAACTCATTCCTATTAGTGATATTATTAATATAGAAAAAGACTAACATTACGTTAGTTTTTTTATAGTAAAACCCTTGCTTCACAAGGGTTATTTTTAAGTGGTCGGGAAAACAGGATTTGAACCTGCAACCCCCTGGTCCCAAACCAGGTGCTCTACCAAGTTGAACTATTTCCCGATATATAAACTTTTGAAATACAACACTATTAATTATAGCAAAAAAGTTATAAAAGTCAATAGATTTTACAAAAATATTTAATTGCTTATCTATTTATAATATATGACTATTGATGCTTTTGGTTAGTAAGAAATGAGGTAGAAAATGTATAATATTGAAGATAAAAAAAGACAAATAGAAAAGATAAATAAAAGTTTTGATATTTTTAAGGAAATTTATAATTCTAAAGATTTTAAGTTTAGAAATTTAGGAAATTTTTTAGAAAGGCAAGCTAATATTTTAAAAAGCGAGTATAAAAAGACTACTTTAAATAAGATAAAATTAAAAAGAGGTAACATTATTATGGTGGATTTTGGCATTAATTTAGGTTCCGAGTTATCTGGCATACATTTTGCGATTGTATTAAATAATGATGATAATTATAATGTGGATAATGTAACAGTTATACCTTTAACATCAAAACCAGGATACAAAAGATTAAAACTTGGTATGATTTTAAAAAGAACTGTTAAAAATAGAAAAAATACTTATGCTTTAATTACACAAGTTACAACTATTAGTAAGAAAAAAATTATAGGAAAGAAATTTGGTTATTTTGTGGATAATATAACAATGAAAAAAATAATGAAAGCTTTGATTTATTTTTTTACTGATTGATTTTATATTTTTTTTGCTAAGTAAATTATAATAATTAAAAAAACTTCAGTCAAAAGTTTAAAGCATGAAAAAAGCCTTTATTTTCAAGGCTTTTTAATATTCTATAATGGCGCGCCCAGTAGGAGTCGAACCCGCAACCTTTTGATCCGTAGTCAAACGCTCTATCCAATTGAGCTATGGGCGCATAATTAAATTGATATATGTAAAATGGTATCATAAATAGATATTATAGTCAAATTCTAGTTGCTTGTGTGTTTTTTAAAACCGCCGAAAATCAGCGGTTATTTTTAAATGGTGGTTTCGGACAGAATCGAACTGCCGACACAGGGATTTTCAGTCCCTTGCTCTACCGACTGAGCTACGAAACCATAAATGGCGGTTCCGACGGGAATTGAACCCGCGATCTTCTGCGTGACAGGCAGACGTGATAACCGCTACACTACGGAACCATGGTTGCGGGAGCTGGATT